>CAYLMV010000022.1:33731-43038 GCA_964384415.1 uncultured Chitinophagaceae bacterium
GCAAAGAGCATATAGAAATTCTTCCGTTCGAATTCAAGTCCCCCTTCCATTGTCGTATCGAACGATTTAAGCACGGCCTCTTTGGCGAGGCGTACAGCCAGCGGAGGTTTGGAGGCGATGAGCTTTGCGAGTGTCCTGGCTTCCTCCATGAGATATTCATTCGGCACAACTTTCACAACAAGACCCCACTGCTTCGCCTCCTCGGCGCTCAGCATGGCGCCCGTAAGCACCATTTCCATCGCTTTGTATTTGCCGATTGCCCGGGTGAGCCGCTGGGTCCCTCCGGCCCCGGGAATAACCCCGAGATTGATCTCAGGCTGTCCGAACTTTGCCGACTCCGAAGCCAGAATGATATCGCATGTCATCGCGAGCTCACAGCCTCCTCCGAGCGCGAATCCGCCAACGGCAGCGATGATCGGTTTCTTGATCTTCCGGATACGGTCCCAGCGCGCAAACTGGTCTCTCTGCAGCATCTCCATCGCCGATGCGTCGGCCATTTCCTTGATGTCGGCCCCGGCAGCAAAAACTTTGTCGCTGCCGGTGAGAACAATACAACGGACGTCGATCTCTTTGTCCAGTTCTTCGAGCGCAGTAACAAGTTCCTCCATCAATTTGATATTGATGGCGTTCAGAACGTCCGGGCGGTTCAGCTGAATCAGCGCGTACCCGGGCTCTTTCGTAACGACGATCAGATTGAAAGCCATAGATCCCTGCTCTATTCTTTTATGAAGGACGTAAAGGAACGGCGCACCGGTATGGTTTGAAAGCCCCCCTCGGTCCGGGAGATGCTCCATAAATCATCCGATGTATCCTCGCGCAATCTGAGGTAGATCATAGATTTGAACTGGCGCCCCAGCGAAATCCGCGACGATGCCGGCGCCACTCCGTCGATGCACGGGGTGGGACGGATAAACCCCGAGAGGATTACGACAATGGTATCTTCGCCCCATTGTACTTGGTTGCGGATCGACGTGCCCAGACATGGAACCGGCGCAAGTGTCCGGATCGTCAACATGAGCCGGCTGTCGACGGAGTCGAGGGCGAAGCTGTACGAATTCTGCTGGGCAAATGTTACTGTGCTGGCGGCCAGAACGTAGAGAAAAGCTCTTAGAAACGAACACTGCATCGCTACCTCGCCTGCATTATTTGGTAGGCTGCCGTTTTGTTCTTAACTTTTTGTAGTCGATCGGCCGCTTTTCGTTGAAGGCACGGATCCCCTCTACTATTTCCGGAGCAGAGGTGTGGACCGTAAGCCAGTCCTTTGCGTGTCCGATGGTCATCGCCCATGAAAAATTCCGCCAGAAATTCAACTGCTCCTTCGTGTAACGGGTGCATTCGGGCAGTTTGTTCACCAGCGTCTCCACCATCGTTTCAACCGCCTTGTCCAGTTTTCTGCGAGGCACGACCTGGTTGATCAATCCCCAAGAGAGCGCCTCTTTGGCGGTGAGGGTCTTCCCGAGCAGCAGGATCTCCCGCGCACGGCGGTCTCCGACGATGATCGGGAGCCACTGCGTACCCCCCGCGGCCGCTACGCTTCCCCTAGAAGTACCGACATGTTTGATAATCACGTCGGGCGCGGCGATGGCAAAATCGCACGACATCTGAAGCTCATTGCCCCCGCCGACCACCATTCCGTTGAGCCTTGCAATCGTCGGTTTGCCGAGATTCCGCAGCCGGTCGAATGTCTGGATGAAGACTCCCATCCATTTATAGAAGTCGTCCGGTTTCTCCAGGAAGTCGTCGTTCCACTCTTTGATGTCTGCGCCGGTGCAGAATGCTTTTGAGCCCGCCCCCGTGACGACGACAACGGCGACATCATCGTCCCACTGGGCGGCCTGAAGTGCGTCTTCGAGTTCCTGAAGCATTTCGAGGTTGAGCGCATTGTGGACGGCGGGCCGATTGAGCGTGATCGTAGCCGAGAAGCTCTTTTTTGAATAGAGGATCGTTTTGTACGATTTCGGATGTGGCGAGTATTTTTCCATTTCGCGGTGAGGGCGCTAGTCGCCGAAGGATTTAATTTCTTCGTTCAGGCTCACTTCGGCGTACATCAGCGTGACGTACTTCGCAGCAAACGACATAAGATCTTTGGCGGCGGCTCTGCCGGCAGGCGAAGCGAGGGCCGCGTCGAGAATATCTTTCGTGTCAAAATACATTTCACAGAGAAGATACCAGGGAGTCTCGCCAATGGCCGATCCGGTGATCTTAGAAACTTCGAAGTTTCTGAGCCCGGGGAGTTTTCTGACGAGGGGCGTATGAATTTCGGAATAGTGTGCTTCGAACCCCTGCACGTCGTCCGGCTTTCTATAGAGGGCGATAAGCTTGACCATAGAATTCCTCTGCGTCGGTTGAAGGTGGTTTGTCGGCAACGGCATAATATAGGCGAAGAACGGTGAAAAATCAATGAGAGGGTCAACTTTAAGGCAAAGCCAGACCAACCTTGCGAAGGTTTTCCATTCAAAAGAAGTCAATGACCAAGGATTTGAAGATTCAAGCGACAAATCTTCGCAAGGTTTCGTAAAGCCGCTCACAGCCCTGATTGAATTTCCTCGCTGAATTCTCTATACTATGGTGAGCGTAGGCAAACTCATCCAGCGGTCTTCAATGGTGCTCCCGACATCCTCTTCATCCCAGAAATTATCGGTCCTCTCTCTCCGCCATAGTAAAGAAATCGAAGAGATTTTTTTCAACTCGGGGCTGGGCGACCGCGCGCAGCATTTTTTCGCATCCTTCCATTCGCAGCTTGCCCGCTCCGCCGACGACGCAATGGCGACGACAAATTTTCTCCGATTCCTGGAGTCGAGCTTCAACCAAACGACGCTGCTGCGGGACCTGGACGATCACCCGATCCTTCTCGAGACGCTTCTGCTCATCTTCGGTTCTTCCCAGTATTTTTCAGACACCCTTATCCGCGACCCGGAACTCTTCCGTTGGCTCACCGCGACGAACATCCTCGAATCAGCCCGGACCATGGAGGATTTTCGCGATACCGCACGGCAGAGCATTGAGCCATTCCAGACCGCAGCCCGCAAGATCAATGTTCTCAAAAGATTTCAGCGCCGCGAAACGCTTCGTATCGGAGTCCGCGACCTTCTCCGACTCGCCGGAGTAGAGACGACAACCTTCGAGCTTTCGCATATCGCCGATACTATCGTAGCGCTGTCGGCGGAATTGACGATGGGAGAAATGCGGTTACAGTACGGCGTTGAGCCGGAGACTCCCTGGGCCATCCTCGGTTTGGGAAAGCTCGGGGGCGAAGAATTGAACTATAGCTCCGACATCGACCTCATCGCGCTGTTCGAATCCGACGGAGAGATGCTCACGAAGGCAGGAGTGAAGATGACGTACGGCGAGTTCTTTGTCCGCTTTGTCGAGCGGCTTGCCGAAACACTCGCCAGCCCGACGGAGGAGGGTTATTTTTATAGAGTCGACCTGCGCCTGAGGCCCGACGGGAAATCGGGAGCCCTCATTCGCACTTTTGCGTCCACGATGATGTACTACGAATCGCGCGGCGAGCTCTGGGAACGGCAGATGCTCATCAAAGCCCGTCCTGTCGCCGGCAGCGAGGGATTCGCACGGAAGTTTTTAGACGCGATCACTCCGTTCGTGTACCCCCGTACGTTCTTCCGCAATCCCATCGAAGAAATTTCGCACATCAAATCGCGCATCGAGTCGGATGCCGGTGAGCACAACATCAAGCTGAGAGCCGGAGGAATACGCGACATCGAATTCATCGTTCAGGCGCTCCAGCTTGTCAACGGCGGGAAAACGCCGGCGATTCGAAATGCCAACACTCTCGCCGCCCTTGCGCTGCTTCAGACACACTCAATCCTTTCCGAGACAGAAACGGGTGAACTTCGTGAAGCATATGTTTTCTTCCGTGAGCTCGAACATCGCCTGCAGATGCTGGAATACGTCCAGACTCATTCGATCCCCGGGGGAAAGCGCGACCGGAAAAAACTTGCCGTGCGCATGGGGTTGACGCACGACGAATTCGAATACAAGCTGAGATCTCATCAGCACAATGTTCGCCGCATCTTTAACTCTGTTTTCACAAAAGAAGGCTCCTCCCAGTCCGCAGTCGACAGATTCATGACTGAAAAACCCGACTCGGAATTTTCACGGGCATACGCGGGCAGGTTTCGCCTGGAGAATATTGAGAATGCAGTGCGGTTGCTCCGAAGGCTGATGTACGGCACCAACGTTCTCGGAAAGAAAGAATACCCCGAACGAACCCGGACGCTGTTCAGAAAGATAGCCGAACCGCTGCTCGAGGAGATCGCGTTTTCGGCCGCCCCGGATTTTGCCCTCTCCCATTGTGAACGTATTCTCTCGTCGTTTACCGTGCCCGATACAATGTATTCGCTCTGCACAGAACGGAATTTCCGGACCGCATTCATCAAGCTCTGTGCGGAGAGCGCGATGCTCTCCAACCGATTCGCGCTGTCGCCCGATCTTGCCGAGACAATCCTGACAGGGATCAACGGAGTCATGAATGAAGGAGCCGCCCCTCCGCCCCCGGCATCGGGCATCCATCAGTGGAAGAACCGCGAGGAGAGCAAGGCCGCCGTCCGGTACATTTTGGGCGATCGGAAAGAGGAATCACTCTTCCGATCACTTTCAGACATCGCCGACCGTTCTCTCTCCCTCCTCTTCGAATCCGAACGTAAGGCGCTTAAACTTCCCGCCTCGCTCCGGTTCTGTATTCTCGGTTTGGGTAAATTGGGCGGACATGAAATCGGGTTCGGATCGGACCTTGACGTGATTTTCCTCTATCAGACCCACAAGAAGGCTGAGGAGGAAAAGTGCGAGAAGCTTGCGACCCGGATCATGACTGCATGCTCGCGCACCGTCGGCGCCGGCAAGTTATACGACATCGACGCGCGGCTCAGGCCCGAGGGGCGGAACGCTCCCATCGCGGTTGCCGGGGAACAATATCTTGAGTACCTTCTTCACCGTGCTTCGCTCTGGGAACGCCAATCACTCACACGCGCTCGGTTTGTTGCCGGGAATGAGGAGTTCTCGGAAGGCTTGTTGAAATCAATTCACAAAATTGTCTACTCCGCAGCTCTGCCGAAGAACTGGACCCGGGAGATCCACTCGATGCGTTTGAAGACGCAAACAAGGAGCCGTACCGCCGCTGCCGATTATATCGACATCAAACTGGGAGACGGCGGAATGATGGATGCGGAATTCGCCGTTCAGGCACTCCAGCTCTCCCGGCATTTCGACGCCAATCCTTCAACCAACATGTATGAGCTGCTGGAAGCATTTTCAGACGACGCACTGCTGGGACAACACGTCTCGGACCTCGGCAGGAACTATCGATTCTATCGCCGCATCGAGGTTGCGCTTCAACTCGGTCTCGATATGAAAGGCCACGTCGTTCCCGCGGATGAGCGATCGCTCTCGTACCTTTCGCGGCTCCTGAAATATTCGTCCGGGCAGGATCTTCGTTCGGCCGTACGTGCACGTTTAACCGAGACCCGAATGGCTTTCGAAGCAATACTCCATTCCCTCGCATGAAGTCCTTACTCGATCATAAATATCGCGATCACATCGTTGCCGGTCTGCTCTGGCTGATCGTCTTCGGAGTATATCTTCAGACGCTTGCCCGAACGGTTGGCTTTATCGACAGCGGAGAGCTCGCCACCGTGCCGTATGTCCTCGGGATAGCTCATCCCACCGGCTATCCTTTGTGGACGCTCCTTACGCATTTCTTTGTGTCGCTGCCGGTTGCCAGCGAAGAGATTGTGCGCCTGAATATTTTCTGCGCCTTCGCCGCTTCGGCCGCTGCAGCGATATTCTTCTACGTGATGCTCTCCCTTCTCCGCTGCGGCCAGGATTCTTCCGATCCTTTCTCTGTGCTCGCGTCGGCTGCGTTCTCCGCCCTGGCCCTTGCATTCTCCCAGACATTCTGGGATCAATCCTCATCCATAGAAGTGTACGGGCTCCATCTGTTTTTGGTTTGCGCCACGCTCCTCTTCTTCCTCAGAGCGATCTTACCTCTTGTGAACGGGGTTCTCGTTGACCTTCGCCGCTGGTGGCTTTTTGCATTCACGCTCGGCCTCTGCTTCTCAAATCATCTTACAACGATCCTGCTGGCGCCCGCATTCCTTTTTCTTTTCTTTTCTGTCTTTAGGCTCAGGGCGGAGGGATTCCGCTTGATAGCAAGCCTCATTCTTCCCTTTGCTCTCGGTCTCTCCGTCTACCTCTACCTGCCCATTCGTGCGGGTGAAAACCCGCTTCTGAGTTGGGGACACCCTACAACTCTGGAACGAATCTTATGGCATGTTTCCGGCAAGCAGTTCAGAGTCTGGATGTTCTCCTCGACCGATGCGGCGGCGAAGCAATGGAAGCATTTCGTCGATGCTGTCCCGAACGAATTCTTCTACATCCCCATCCTCTTCTCATTGCTCGGTGCGTGGCGGCTGCTCAGGCAAAACAAGCGTATCTTTGCTTTCCTCGGACTCTTGCTTGTCGGCTGCGTGGCCTATTCCATCAATTACGATATCCACGACATCGATTCGTACTTTCTTCTCGCGTACATTTCCCTCGCGATGTTCGCCGGCTTCGGCGCGTTTGAGGCGATTCGATGGATGAGGAGTTTGTCTGGAAGGATAACGTTTGCGGTCATCCTGGCTGGAGTTGTAGGGGCTGAGGTCTCGGCAAACTGGGTGGAGGACGACGCGAGCGGCAATTATCTTGTGGAAGACTATACGAAAAACATCCTTTCCAACCTGGAACCGAACTCGATCATTCTTTCGTACCAGTGGGACGATTTTGTTTCAGCCTCGTACTACCTTCAGTACGTCAAGCGCATGCGGACCGATGTCACCGTCATCGACAAAGAGCTGCTGCGCCGCTCGTGGTACTTCATGCAGATCCAGAAGAACCATCCATCGTTGTACGAGAGATCGAAGAACGAGATCGTCGGATTCCTTGCCGAGCTTGACAAGTTCGAACATGATGTTCCCTATGATCCCGCCGCCATCGAGGCGAGATACAATACGATGATCAATAGTTTCGCCGATCACAATATCGACAGCGTGCCGGTCTACGTCACTCCGGAAATCGAACGCCATCTCTTCGCGCATTACGTTCGGGTTCCTGAGGGCCTCTCCTATCGTCTCTATAAAGATACCGTCTATCATCCCTTCAACTTTCCCACTCTCGTTTACCGTCCGTACCGCAAACAGGATAGCTACACGGAGCAGTTAAACAATTTTTATGTTATGATGCTGACTCAGCGCGCACAGTACGAAGACATGCATGGGAAAAAAGATCTGGCATTGCGCTATTTGCAGAAAGCATACGAGATTGTTCCGAATGCAAGAACGCGCCAGGTCCTGGAACGATATTCCTCCCTCATCCCCAAAATAAAATAGGTCGGGCATTAACGCCTGACCTATTTTGTTGGACGATTTGAGAACCTCATTTCCGTAAAAAGGCGGACATCCTTCAGACCCCGAATAAGAACGATTCGGGTGACGTCCTACCCGCACAATTCATGAATTAAGTGCCTAGAACGCGTATCCACTCTCGCCGTGCTGACTCAGATCCAGACCTTCCATTTCCTCTAAATCCTTTACACGAACGCCGACGGTGAGGTCGATCACTTTCAGGATGACCCAGGTAGCGACAAATGAATAAACGATTGCGGCGGCGACGCTCACCAGCTGGGTGCCGAGAAGCGATGCGTTTCCAAAGAAGAGCCCGTCGCTGCCCGCTGCGTTGATCGCACGCGATGCAAAGAGGCCGGTTGCCAGAGCTCCGAATGTCCCTCCGACGCCATGGACCCCCACTGCATCGAGCGAATCGTCGTACCCGAATCTCGCCTTCAGACCCACTGCAAAGTAGCAAAGCCCTCCGGCCAGCAGCCCGATCACCATCGCCGGCATCGGACCAACAAATCCTGAAGCCGGAGTAATCGCCACCAGTCCGGCGACCGAACCCGAAGCTGCCCCAAGCGCGGTCGGCTTGCCGCGGATGGACCATTCGATGAGCAGCCAGGAGAGCGTCGCGCTTGCCGCGGCGACGTGGGTGGCCGTGAATGCAGACACTGCGAGCGCCCCCGAACAAAGCGCGCTTCCAGCGTTGAATCCGAACCAGCCGAACCAGAGGAGCGCTGCGCCGAGAATCGTCAACGTAAGATTATGAGGAGGCATGAGCTCGTCTGTGTGACCGCGCCGTTTGCCGATGACAATCGCAGCGGCGAGAGCGGCAACGCCCGAACTGATGTGAACAACGAGTCCGCCGGCAAAATCGAGCGCGCCCAAATTATGTATCCATCCGCCAATCCCCCACACCCAATGAGCGATCGGGGCATAGACTAACGTGGACCAGGCGACAACGAAGATGAGGTAGGATTTGAATTTAAACCTTTCCGCAAATGCGCCGGTGATGAGAGCGGGGGTAATCACCGCAAACATCATTTGGAACATCATGAAAGCCTGGTGCGGAACCGTCGGAGCGTAATCGGGATTCGGCTCCATGCCGACCCCGCGCAACCCCGCCCACTGCAGCCCTCCGATGAGGTGTCCAATGTCCGGGCCAAATGCAAGGCTGTATCCCCAAAGAACCCAGACGACGGAAACGACGCCGAGCGCGATGAAGCTTTGCATGATTGTCCCAAGCACATTTTTTCTTCGAACCATGCCGCCGTAGAAAAGAGCCAATCCCGGCGTCATCAGCATGACCAACGCCGTCGAGATAAGCAGCCAGGCCGTGTCTCCCGTATTTACCTTGGAGGCGGTTGCCGAGGCAGGTTCATCGGCAAACATCGTCGACGGAATCACCGCCAGAAGAAGCAATAGCGCTCCAACGGTGAGCTGTTTCGCCGATAGCCGCCGCAGTGCGTTTCGGAAACTATAATGCGTCATCTCCCACCTCCTCCGTCCTGACCCTGACGGCCTCTTCAATCGCGTAGATGAATACTTTTCCGTCGCCCACTTCGCCCGTCTTCGCCATCTTCACGATAACGGAGACTGCTTTATCGACTTTGTCATCGGGGCAGACAAGTTCTACTTTCAGTTTCGGAAGGAAACTGATCTTGTATTCTGCGCCGCGGTAAATTTCATTATGACCTTTCTGCCGTCCGAATCCCTTTACCTCGGTTACGGTCATCCCTCGAAAACCTTCCTCCAGGAGTCCGCTTCTTACGTCGTCAAGTTTGTGCGGGCGGATAATCGCTTCGATTTTTTTCATACGGTGTTTCTCTCCTTCTGGTACCTTCTGGATGGCACTGCATTTAGTCTGATTGATTAACTATATAAGGATTTTCCGGAAACAAGATAAGTAATTTAGGTGT
>CAYLMV010000023.1:0-41959 GCA_964384415.1 uncultured Chitinophagaceae bacterium
CGACGGATGGCGGGAGGGATGCGAGCGCTGCATCGAAATGCTGGAGTTTGGCGGCCTCGGACATACGATGGTCATTCATTCGTCCGACCGTGACATCATCATGAAGTTTGCCCTGGAAAAACCGGCGTGCCGAATTCTCGCCAACACTCAGGCCGCGCTCGGTGCAGTCGGATACACCAACGAACTTCTTCCCTCCATGACGCTCGGCCCGGGAACATTCGGCAAATCCATCATCTCGGAAAACGTCTCAGCGAAACATCTCATAAATATCAAGAGGCTGGCGTTTGAAACGAGGCCGATTAACAGGGATGAGGGGGGAGGGATGAGGGATGCTTCCGTGACTCAAGACCCCGGACTCAGGACCAAGCACCCAGAACCTGGAACTCAGACCCAGGAAACCCCAACGCCGCCGCGCAGCTGGATGGACGAAATAGAAGAACGGATACGATTGAAAGCGGGAAACCAACCCGTTCACCCGAAACAGCAATCGGACAAAGAATCGAAGAAGGAAGATAAGAAAGAAGCGAAGTACGGAACCGGAATGACGGTCGAGGATGTGGAGAAGGTGATGAGGGAATTCAAAAGGTAATGCAAATGCAAAATTCAAAATGCAAAAGGCAAAATTAAAAGGTAAAGGTCAAAGTTGGATGAACTGACTTATCATTTTGAATTTTTCATTTTACTTTTGCCTTTTGCATTTTGAATTCTGCACCGCCATGAAAAAACTTCCCCGTTCCTTCTACACCCGCCCAACCCTCCGCGTCGCAAAAGACCTCCTCGGAAAGATCCTTATCCGCAAACGCGGCGATCACGTCCTATCCGGCAAAATCGTCGAGGTCGAAGCATATTTGGGAACAAGAGATCCCGCCAGCCATACCTACCGGGGTAGAACCAGGAGAAACGAAGTGATGTTCCGCGAAGGCGGGCACCTCTATGTCTATTTCACATACGGGATGCACTATTGCGCCAATGTTGTGGCCGGGAGAGAAGGAATCGGTGAAGCGGTTCTTATTCGAGCGGTGGAGCCGCTAGAGGGAATCAAGATGATGTTGAAGAACAGGGGATTCAAATCGGAGACTACGGATACAAAGGATCTGACAAACGGACCTGCAAAACTGTGCCAGGCGTTCGGGATCGGGCGAGGACAAAATGGGAGCGATTTGCTCGGAGATGAGATTTTCCTGGTCATTGGATTGCCCGTTCCGCTTTCGTCGGTGAGAAAATCCAAACGAATCGGGATAACGAAAGGCAAAGAACACCTCTGGAGGCTTTCTATTAAGGGGAACAAGTGGGTGTCAAAATAAAGTATCTGACATCAACTTTCTACGGCACGCTCAAACTCGTCCCTCGATCTACTCGCTTCATCTTCCCGGCGGCAGAATCTACCCCAAGTTCACCATCCCCACGTAAACGCCGACGAAATCCCTGCTTTGATCTCGCCGAACGCTTTTCCGCCGAAATACTTGTTGTATCTGTATGAAATACCGAATGTATGCTGGGGGATGAACCCAAAATACGAGAGCCAAGGGGTCATGAGCCATGATGAAACTCCAACCGTGTATCCTGCAGTGGGAAAGCTGGTAATCAAACCCGCTGATGGACTGACCCCAAAAAGGATGATTTTTCTCCGATCGATGAAGTCGAGATGGATATCTCGCGTTGCCTCTACTCTAACGAAATCCTTCAGATTTCCGCCATAGATATGATTGTAGCTGATCAGAAGGCGCGCATCGGAAAAACGTTTGAGGTCGACCCGCTCGCCAAAGCCGGCGCCGGTTTCAAACGAAATGATGCCATTTGCTTTTCCATCGTGCACGATCGCACCCCCGCTTGGCGGAACAATTCCGATGACCGTTGATCCCAGGGCAAGTGGAACCAAAACCACCGTTGACACAATTTCCATCGCGTCCTCGTACCCCGTCGTCTGGGTTCCCTGAAATTCCGTCGACGTTGTGTCCTGGGCATACGCCTGCAGGCAGCCGATGGTCAACAGCGCGGAGACTATGGATATATTGTATTTCATCTGAGTCAGGTTCAAATGTCAAATTGCAAAGGGCAAAAGTGAAATGCAAAAGGCAAAATATAGATCGGAGGTCCCTTGCATAACTTTCAATTGTCAACTTAATCTTTGCCCTTTGCACTTTTCACTTTTAACTCCTTCACAAGGTACTGTCCCGTAAACGAAGCCGGATTCTTGCTCACGTGCTCCGGCGTCCCCTCAGCCACAATATAACCTCCTTCATTTCCCCCTTCAGGCCCGAGATCAATAATCCAGTCTGCTGTTTTGATGACGTCGAGGTTGTGTTCGATCACCACGACGGTGTTCCCCATGTCCACGAGTTTGTTGAGCACGGTGAGGAGCATCTTCACATCGTCGAAGTGCAGTCCCGTCGTCGGCTCGTCGAGGATGTAGAGAGTGTTGCCGGTGCCGACTTTTGAAAGTTCAGTCGAAAGCTTCACTCGCTGCGCTTCTCCCCCGGACAACGTTGTTGCCTGTTGTCCCAGCCGTACGTATCCCATCCCAACGTCATAAAGGGTCTGGAGCTTCCGCCCGATTCTCGGCATTTCACTGAAAAATCCGAGAGCTTCCTCTACGGTCATTTCTAAGACATCGGCGATGGACTTTTCTTTGAATAACACTTCCAGGGTCTCCCGATTGTACCGCTTCCCCTTGCAGACATCGCAGACGACGTAGACATCCGGCAAAAAATTCATTTCGATCTTCCGGACTCCGTCTCCTTCGCAGCTCTCACACCTTCCTCCTTTTACGTTGAAGCTGAAACGTCCCGCCTTATAACCTCTGATTTTTGCCTCCGGCAATTGCGTATACAAATCACGGATCATCGTGAACATCCCGGTATACGTGGCGGGATTTGACCGGGGCGTTCTGCCGATCGGCGATTGATCGATGTCGATGACTTTATCGATATCATCATCCCCCCGGAGCGATACGTACGGCAGCGATGAAATCTTTGTCTTATAAAACTTTCTCGAGAGAATAGGAAGCAGCGTCTCGTTAATGAGCGACGATTTTCCCGATCCGCTCACGCCGGTCACACACACCATCATCCCTAGCGGAATCTTCGCCGCGATATTTTTGAGGTTGTTCCCGGTCGCCCCTTTCAATGTCAGATGTTGACCGTTACCTTTCCGGCGCGAGGAGCTGAAGTCAATGTTTCTTCTCCCCTGAAGGTATTCAATCGTCGACGACAACCCATTTGTCTTGTCACCCGCTTTTAACTTTTCACTTTTGACTTTTAACTTCTCCGGTTCCCCTGCTGCCACGACCATCCCTCCATGCTCCCCCGCTCCGGGACCGAGGTCCACCACATAATCCGACTGTTCGATCATTTCTCTGTCGTGTTCCACGACAAGCACGGTATTGCCGAGATCGCGAAGCTGCTTCAGCGAAGCGATGAGCTTCATATTGTCGCGCTGGTGGAGTCCGATGCTCGGTTCATCGAGGATATACAGAACTCCGACGAGCTGCGAACCGATTTGGGTTGCGAGCCGGATCCGCTGTGCTTCGCCCCCCGAAAGTGTTCTGGCCGCTCTGTCGAGCGTCAGGTACCCCAGTCCGACGTTCACCATGAACTCGATGCGCTGGTTGATCTCTTTCAAGATCTGTTTCCCGATTTCCATCTGGCGAGGAGCGAGCGTGAGGGTCCTAAAAAATTCGCGTCCTTCCAACAACGAGAGGTTTACGACGTCCGCGATGTTCACGGACTTGGTTGTATCGGCGCTTTCCAGCCGGATGGCGAGGCTCTCCTTGCGCAGCCTTCCTCCGTTGCATACTGTGCAGCGGGTTGTACTCATGAAGCCTTCCACCCATTCGCGAATTTTCGGCGATGCTGTCTCGGAGTAATAATTTTGCAGCATCCCGATAACGCCGCTGAAACGGTGCTTATAGATGATAGGCTTCCCACCTCCATGAGTATATTCGACTTCGATCTTTTCTTTCCCGGTCCCGTACAACAGCTCTTGGCGGGCCTGTTTGGAAAGGTCCCGGAGCGGGGTATCAAAATCTGCTCCGTGGCGTTTGAGAACCGATCGCACCTGGCTGAAAAACCACGTCTGCCGCGGCTTGCCGAGGGCCGCAATTCCCTCCTGACTAATCGAAAGTTTGTCATCCGGAAGAATCAGGGACAGATCGAACTCTTTCTTCTCTCCAAGGCCTTCGCACGAAGGACACGAGCCATAGGGAGTATTGAACGAAAAAGAATTTGGCGCCGGCTCCTCATAGCTGGTCCCGCAATTCGGACACGAATAATGCTTGCTGAACAGATGATCGGCCGATCCATCGTTGACGATGAGAACACCGGATCCAAAACCCAGCGCCACCTCAACGGAGTCTGCGACGCGGCTCCGGCTCTCTTTTTTTACAACGATGCGGTCGACCACTATCTCGATGTCGTGCACTTTGTATCGGTCGATCTTCATCCCTTTGGAAATTTCTTTCACTTCTCCGTCGATCCGCACTCGCAGGAAGCCGTCTTTGACGATCTGTTCGAAGAGTTCGCGATAGTGTCCCTTTCGGCCTTTCACGACGGGCGCGAGGATCTGCGTCTTTGCACCTGCCGGCATTCGCATGATCGCGTCGATAATCTGATCGATGCTTTGCTTCTGGACTTTCGTACCGCACTTGACGCAGAACTGCACGCCTGCCCGCGCGAAAAGGAGCCGGAGAAAATCATAAATCTCCGTCACCGTCCCAACCGTCGATCGAGGATTATGGCTGACAGTCTTCTGCTCGATGGAGATCGCGGGGCTGAGTCCCTCAATGTAGTCGACGTCCGGGCGTTCCATCAAACCCAGGAACTGGCGGGCATACGCCGAGAGGCTTTCGACATACCGCCGCTGTCCCTCGGCATAGATGGTGTCGAAGGCAAGGCTCGATTTGCCGGAACCGGAGAGGCCGGTAATCACCACCAACCGGTCGCGAGGGATCTCAACGTCAATATTCTTGAGGTTGTGCTCGCGGGCTCCTTTGACGATAAGTAGGTTCTGCTGCTGCATGAAGTGTTGGGTGGATTGAGGCGGCGCAATGCAGAGATGTCTTTCGCCCTGCATACCGAAAACGCGCGTTCAAACTTGAAAGATATTCATTGAGGCAGGAAAATGCAAAGCAATTCTTCAACGAATTTTCGCTCGTACGCAAAAGCGCCCTTCTCTCACAGAAGAAGGGCGCATCGCTGGACGATGCAAAGCTTGTGTGCCTTTCCTGAATTCGAACTTCAGCCCTCTCACGAAAGACACATCAATCTGCGATCATCTGAATCTGCGCAAAAATCTGTACAATCATGGCCATCACTTGACGGCACGGAGATGAAACGTCAAACTCCTGAGTGGCATAATGTTCGACAACCTGTTCTCGTAGAGCTCTTGATGGCTGTTCGCAAAGGAAGCCAGGACGCGATCGAACCAGTGAACATGCTTTATCCCGCGATCGAACTCGACGGAGAGGAGATCATACTTCGTGTTCGAGTATTGGAATCCGGCATAGGCTGTCCCCTCGATAAAGTAATCGAAGGAGTGGATGCCAAAGTAGTGCCTGTGCGTCGGATCGGTGTGGGCCTGACGGTGAGGATAGAAGGGAACGATGACGATCACTTCCGCGGACGGCTTTGCCATGCGATGAAGCTCTTCCATCACTTTCACGACGTTATCGAGGTGTTCGATGACGTTGTCGCAAAAAATTTCATCGAACGCGCTGTCCGGGAAGGGATAAGGAAACTGATTGAGATCGTGGATGACATCGGCGCTCGACCGGGGATTAACATCGATCCCTATGGCACCCGGGCGTTTCCGCAGTCCGCATCCAAAATCAAGGACAGCCCGCGACCCCGCAGCTGCGACAACCGCTTCTTGCCTGCTTGGTTTCCGCGCCATAGCAGCGCCGCTTCTTCTCTTGTTCTTCATTGGGTATATTCAATCCGATTGTTCTGATTCATCCGATCTTCTTCCTTCTATTGAGATACTGAAACAGCGCAGTGTCGAACGGAGTGGAAGTATCGAGAAGAATATAGTCGATGTGATTCTCTCGGCATTCCCTTTTGTATCGTTCGAGAAATGCATTCATTTCGCGCTGATACTCCCGCCGGATATGGAACGGCTGCGTGGACAGTTCTTCCGACGTTTCCAGGTCCTTGAAGACCGCATCGCCGCCGAAGGCGAAGGAGCGCTCCAGGGGATCGAGAACCTGCATCACCAAAACGTCGTGATGATGATGGCGAAAATGACGCAGCGCGGTCATTACAACGGCAGGATCGTCCAGCAAGTCGCTGACGACAATGACAAGTCCGCGGCGCGAAATGCGCTCGGCCATTTTGTGAAGCGCTGTGGCGGTCCCGGTCGAATGTCCTGCTGTTAAGTTCTCAAGTTCGATGAGAATGCGGCGGAGGTTGGCCTTTGTAGCGTGCGGCGGCAGCGTCAATCGGATGTCCGTATCGTAAACGGTCAGCCCGACGGCGTCGCGCTGTTGAACCATAAGGTACGAAAGCGCCGCTACGAGATACGAAGCATACTGAAGCTTCGAAATCCTCTTTCCTGCCTTCCCCGCGCCTGTGTCCGACGCGAACGACATCGATGCGCTTGCGTCGAGGATGATGTACGACTTGAGGTTGGTTTCTTCTTCGTACTGTTTGATGTAATAGCGGTCTGTTTTCCCGAAGACCTTCCAATCGATGCTCCGGATTTCGTCGCCCGGCATATACTGACGGTGCTCGGCGAATTCCACGCTGAACCCGTGGTAAGGGCTTTTGTGCATTCCGGTGATGAATCCCTCAACCACCATGTGCGCGCGCAATTCCATGTTCGCGAGTTTCGAAACGACGTCCGGCTGAAGGTATTTTAACGAAGGCTCCACGCGTTCGCTGCCTATTTCTTCTTGTGTAATTTCTTCGGTTTCTCGTCCATACTTTTCTTCATTGCGATTATCTCGTCCGGTGTCTTTCCCAGGTTGTCAAGCTCGAATTTCGCTGAGGCAGCGAGTTCGTGATTCGGAAATTTCGCGAGAAAGACATTGTACGCAGCGCGCGCGCTGTCAACCATCTGAAGATTATTATTGTAGATAAATCCCATGACGAACATTGCCACGGGAGTCGAATTGAGGTCCGGGTACTTGGTGACAAATGCATGGTAATAGTTGACAGCCGCCGCGTAATTGTGGGTCGCGTTCTGTGACATGTCGCCCAGCATGTACAATGCTGCCGATGCATTCTTTCCGTCGGGATACTCTTTCAGCAGGGTTTGGCAAACCTGTATCGTGGAATCGTAGTTCCCCCGCACGCGGGTCTCCTCTACTTTTTGCCACAGTTGGTCTTCAGAGAGTTTAGCACAGCCGGCAAAAACTATGCTGAGTGCGACAGCGGAATACAATATAGACTTCATGGATGATCCTTTGGAATGAATGTGAACTGTTATTCCTATTCTTTTCTTCTCATCACTGCGGCAAAGAAGCCGTCCGTGTTGTGAACGTGCGGCTTAAGCCTGAAATATTTTTCCTGGCCCAAAGCTTCCAGCTGATATCTTTTGAGTATTGACGCCGGCATGAGAAGTTCGAACTGCGGATGATCCACGAGGAACTTTTCCACAACGCCTTCATTTTCGTCTTTCATCGTCGTGCAGGTGGCGTAGACAAGCCGTCCGTTCACTTTGACGCATCGCGCATAGTGCGTGAGAATGCCCAATTGCTTAACATGGAGCTCCGCAACGGTCTCCGGCGTCACCGTCCACTTTGTTCCGGGATTTCGGCGAATGGTGCCGAGTCCGCTGCACGGCGCATCCACGAGCACGTTGTCCGCCGTTCCGACAAGATCGTCGGGAAGATGATCCGCCTCGACAGCCCGTATCCTTATCGTGTCGACGCCGCTTCGTTTGATGCGTTTGCGGAGTCCATCGAGCCTGTACGAATTCGTGTCGAGGGCATAAATGGATCCGCGATTCTTCATGAGGACCGCCAACGCGAGAGACTTTCCCCCGCCCCCCGCGCAAGCGTCGACTACTTTGGAAGTCGGTTTTGGATCGACCAGCAGCGACAAGATCTGGCTTCCCTCGTCCTGCACTTCGAAGAAGCCCTTCTGAAATGTCTCAAGGCCAAAGATATTCATTCTCCGGTGGGCCGTCAACCCCACGGGCGAGAATTTTGTAGCTTCCGTTTTCAGCTTTTCTTGTTCCAGGGCCCTTCGGCACCCTTCGACGTCTGTTTTCAGCAGGTTCACCCGCAGTGTCAACGGCGCCTGCGTATTGAGCGCGCTGCACATTGCACACGTCTCTTCTTCTCCGTATTCTTCGAGCCACCGCTCAATCATCCAATTGGGAAAAGAGAGTTTGATCGCCAGGCGTGTAACCTTTTCGAGTCCTCCGTCCGAAGCCGCTTCAAACCGTTCGTTGCGCTCTTTGGCTTCAGCAAGGACAACGGGAAGAAGCTTCTTTTCTTCAGGGTCGGGCTCGCATTGCTCAAGAAGTTTCGCGATTTCTTCACGGCAATAGACTACAAGATAGAGGAGACAAACGAGAAGGGATCGACGTTGATCCTCGCTTGCGGAAGCTTCACTCGAAGTCCCTTGCAGCAGCCATTCGAGTCGTCTCTTATATCGGAGCATGCCGTAGACCGTTTCGGCGACGAAGCGGCGGTCGTGCGAGCCCAGATATTTATGGGAGCGAAAGAACGTGTCGAGTACGCTGTCGGCGGGATGTTTATCGCGAAGGATGAGGTCATACGCTTCGACAGTATGACCGATGAGGGAAGATTTTTTCACGGGCTATACTTCGACCACGTCGGAATTCATCTCAGAAGTGCGATAGGCGCGTGCCATGCGAGGGGTGTTGTAGACGGCCGCGGGAATCCCTTCTTTGTTAAGCACAATGACTCCCCCAAATCCGTCGGCCTTTCTTTCAAGACGCGCAATCGACTGCTGCGCTGCGCTCAAAGGCTCTCCGCCGTTGTATTCCATCAGATCAATGACCGTTTTGGCGAGGACAACTTTGATGATCGCCTCTCCCCATCCGGTGCAGGATGCGCCTCCGAGCGAGCTGTCCGCATACGTTCCGCATCCGATGAGGGGGGAATCGCCGACGCGCCCAGGGTACTTATTGGGGGTTCCGCCGGTCGAAGTGCCCGAAACAATCACCCCGTTCTGATCCAGCGCGACCGCGCCGACGGTGTCGCTCGGCATTTTCTTTCTGAAAGCATCCTTTGTCGAAAACTTCTGATCTTTCTGCGAAGATCTCCACCGTTCCAATTCCCTTCCCACAAGCAAATCGTCCTTGCTGCATTGCTCAATCCCGTGTTCGCGGGCGAACCGCACGGCTCCCTCGCCGGCGAGGAGTATATGTTCGCTCGAATCCATAATCACCCTCGCGAGGGAAATGGGGTAACGAATATTCTGAACCGCAGCGATCGCTCCGGCCCGAAACGTCGTGCCGTTCATGATGCTCGCATCGAGTTCGATTTCTCCGATCGCATTGACAAAAGAGCCCCGCCCCGCATCGAACGTCGGGTCGTCTTCCATCGAGTTGATCGCCTTTTCCACGGCATCAACGGCACTGCCGCCGGTTGACAGGATCTCCCATCCTATAGCCAGCGCGCGGTGAATTCCAACCCGATGAGCATCGACCAAATCGTCGGGAATATCCCAAGCGCCGCCGTGAACGATAAAAGATATCATGAGATCACGTCAGTGGTAGACTAAAATAGAATGAGCTGCCGGCATTCTCTTTGCTCTCGATCCAGATCTTTCCCCCATGCGCCTCGACGATGTTCTTGCAGATGGCGAGGCCAAGCCCCGTCCCCTTTTCTGAAACCACCGTTGAGGTTACAAGTTGTCTGTACTTGTCAAACATAAAGGGAATGTCCTTCGCGGGGATCCCGACGCCGCTGTCCTTCACACGCACAATCACGGAAGGAACTATAACTCCGGCTTCTACCCCCAACGGATCGCCTTCCGGCGCCTTTCGCACAGAAACCTGGATTGTGCCTTTTTCCGGAGTGAACTTTATGCCGTTCATCAACAGGTTATCCATCACCTGTATAATTTTGGATTCATCGGCAGATAAGCACGCCGAACCGGGTTCATACTCGGTCTGGAGGAGAAGCGATTTTTTCATCGCGAGGGGCTTCATGCGCTGCACGCTATGGTCGATCGTCTTCCTCAAATCCAACGACTGCCGGTTGAGGGTGACATACTGAGATTCGAGCTTGGAGAGGTCCAGGATGTCATTGATGATATTGAGCATTTGGACGCTCGCCGTTTCGATCATATTGGCCATCTCATTTCGGTCCTCGTCCTTCAGATTCCTTTCTTCCATCATCAGCTGCGCGAAGGCACGGACGGCCGTCAGCGGCCCGCGGAGATCATGAACGAGCATCGAAAAGAAATCGGCCTGTAATTGCTTAACTTTCTTCTCTGCAACGGTCATCCTCAAAATGGACCGCACCCGCACCAGCAGTTCGCTCGCATCGATCGGTTTCAAAAGGTATTCGTTCACACCCAGATCGAATCCCCGCTCCATATACTGAGGATCGCGCATGAAACCGGTAAGGAATATGACTGGAAGGTCTTTTGTCTTCTTGTGAACGCGGATTCGGGAGAGCGTTTCAAAACCATCCAGCCCCGGCATCAAAATGTCGAGAAGAACCAGGTCGATTTTTTCTTTGTCGAGGATTTCGAGTCCTTTTTCACCGCCCGTAGCACAAAAAACGATATAGTTCTCGCTTTCGAGAATCGCAGCAAGGGCGTCGACGTTCGCTGCTTCGTCATCAATCAGCAGGACCGAATAGCGTTCTTGGACTGGCAAGGACATGGTGGACTAAAATAGAAAAATTGGGCTGGAATTGCAAGGAAGCCGCCGAGGCGGGCCGCTGAGCTGAGAATGCGCCAAACAGCTCGTCATGAGCTGTTCTCAGTTACACAATTCAATTGTGAGAAGCCGCCGATACTTCATCGCACACGATTCCCATTGGGGACAGGAGAGATCCTGCCTCTCGGGGCTTCAAACTGCGAACTGCTATTTAGTGGGTGTGGGCAATACTAACGACGTGGTCGCACATCGGGCAGCGAACTTCCTGCCTGTCGATATCGACAAACTGTTTCTCGATGTAGCGGATTCCAAAAAGAAGGAGGAATGAAAATGCAAAGAACAATTCAAGAGGCAACAAAAAGAGGGATACACCAAAGGAGACAATTGCCAGAGAAGTCAAGACGAACAAAAAAACCAGACTTTTCCTATGGACCGTCGTACCGCATTTTGGACAACTCATGTTTCTTCCTCCCTGCTAATGGCGTAAGCGATTGGCTTAATCTGTGTATATGGTAACAAAAGGCAATTCCCAGTGTTGTGATTTCAGTCATCTCGGCATTCTAGCTGTGACAGCCGTTGAGTGAGCACCGGCATTTCCGGCCATATTGACGATTCTTCTCGGATGGAAACCGCCTATTGCTCGCCCACCTTCCCGGTGCATTCTGGCGAAAATCACCCGCGTCAACAAGAGAAATAACCCGAGCGTCTTGGGGCTTAGATCGCGTCATAGCAATCATCACGTTGCGTTTGCCTCCCATATTTCGTAATTTTGTTGCATGAAAGAAATACGAGGCCTCATTTACGGGCACTTTCGACCGAACCTTCGCTTTCTCTTCATACTCTTTATTTCTCTTTTCCTCCTCGGTTCTGCAACGCTTTATCCTCAGGATACACTCATTGTCCGTCCAACGTTCGACGACATTGGCGGGGCTCGCCGGGATATTGTTTCCTTTAGGAGAGTGAAGAGACCGAGAATTGGTTTGGTGCTGAGCGGAGGCGGGGCCCGCGGAGTGGCACACATCGGGGTCCTTCGCGCCCTCGAGAAATATCATATCCCGATCGACCTGATCGTAGGCACAAGCATTGGAAGCCTGGTCGGGGGACTCTATGCAGCCGGATATTCTACCGATCAATTGCAGACGGTCATCGACACGACGAACTGGGCTGAAGTTCTTTCTTTTGCCGACGAATCGGAGAGAACGAATCTTTTCGTCGGGCAAAAGGAAGCAGCCGACAAGGAAATGCTCAACGTACGCTTCGACGGACTCACCATGGTCATTCCCTCTGCCTTCTCGAGCGCACAGCGTCTGACCACGTTCATCAACCAGTTGACGCTTCAGGGAATCTATCACCCCAGCCCTTCGTTCGACGACCTGGAGATTCCCTTTCGCGCGGTTGCCACAGACCTGATCTCGGGCAAGAGAATGGTCCTCTCTTCGGGACCTCTTGCAGAGGCGCTCCGCGCAACGATTACCGTCCCTCTTCTCTACAGTCCCGTGAACAGAGATTCGATGCAGCTCACCGACGGCGGTTTGATTTCGAATATTCCGGTCGAGGTCGCGCAGGATCTCAAGATGGACATTATCATTGCTGTCGATATTTCCAGTCCGCTCCGCACTGCAAATCAATTGAAAGCTCCGTGGGAGGTTGCCGATCAGATCATCGGGATTATGGCTCAGCTGGCAAACAGACAGTCTCTCGAGAAGGCTACCATCGTCATCAAACCGGATCTTGGCAACCATTTGGCCTCCGACTTCACCAA
Organism: uncultured Chitinophagaceae bacterium; assembly: GCA_964384415.1. Lineage (GTDB taxonomy): Bacteria > Bacteroidota > Ignavibacteria > UBA10030 > UBA8401 > JAGVPT01. The sequence goes on from CAYLMV010000023.1 coordinate 12,563, forward strand.
CCTCGACAGTCTGGTGACGAAGGGCGAAGAGGCGATGATCTCAGCCATCCCGGCCCTGCTCGACAGTATTCAGAGGAAACAGACTCTGGAAAACTCATCGTTCACTGGCAGAAGGGAGAGTCCGGTGAAGATATCAAGCGTGAGTTTCGAAGGGGTGCCCCTTCCGGATTCAACGGCCGTAAATCTCAGAAGTCTCGTGAATCTGAAAAGCGTATCCGTTGCACTCCTCCGGGAGAAACTTGACTGGATCTATTCAAGCGGCGACTACAGCGATTCTTACGCCAAACTTACTTTCCATGATTCATCGGCGGCGATACAGTTCACCAACATCGGCAATCCGAAAATCCGGACTATCGAAATGTCCGGCAACTCTCTTATTGCTCTGGATGATCTCACGCCCATCGTTCAACCCTTGACAGGGAGGCCGGCAAATGCAAATACCGCGCGTGCCGCGTTGAGCAACTTGCTTGCGCTCTACCGGGATCGTGGATATCCTCTCGCCCGGGTACGGTCCGTCCAGTTCGATACTGTGAGCGGCGCTCTCCGTCTTGGAATTGATGAGGGAGTCATTGCGCATATGACGGTCGAAGGGACGACGAAATCGCGGGATTGGGTGATTTGGAGGGAATTGCCCTTCACCGTCGGCGATGTCTTTACCGTTTCGAATGCTCAGCGCGCAATCGCCAACCTGATGTCGACAAACCTGTTCGATCAGGTCCTCATCGACGTACGGTACCTTGACAACAATAACGAGATCGTTATCAAGGCATCGGAAAAGAAATCCGAAGTCCTCGGCGTCGGCCTGCGTGTCGACAACGAACGGGATGCCCAACCTTCGCTGCAAATCCGGGACGAGAATTTTCTCGGAGCAGCGACGGAACTCGGAGTAGGGTTTGCCGGCGGTCTGAGGAACCGCGATTATGTGTTCGATTTTAAGGCAAACCGCATCTTCAACAGCTATTATACGTTCGACCTGAATGCATACTACGATTTGCGGGACATCTATACATACGACAACAATCCGGCGGTTCAATCTCCGACGTCGTGGGACCGATTACGTATTGGTGAATACCGTCAGATCAAGGACGGAGGAGTCTTCTCCCTCGGGACTCAAGTTGAGCGTTTGGGCACGGTCACAGCAGAATATCGACTGGAATTGAATCAAATTAATTTCATCACCGGACGAGGTTATTCCACAGACAGGTTTACACTCCAGACCCTGCGGCTTTCTTCCATCATCGATACGCAGGATGAGTACCCCTTCGCGAAGTCCGGATCGCTGATGAACCTCAGCTGGGAGACCGCATCGTCGCTGGCGGCAGGAGACATTGGATATTCTAAACTGTTCGTCTCGTACGAATGGTTTACCACATACTTTGAAAGGCACACTCTACATCCAAAGATCACGTTCGGATTTGCCGACAAAACGCTGCCGCTGTCGCAGCAATTCTCTCTCGGCGGAGAAGATTCATTCTATGGACTCTATGAGGACGACTCGAGAGGACGGCAGATTTTTGTCATCAATTTGGAATACAGGGCGCTGCTGCCGGTAAAGGTTTTCTGGGATACGTACTTTCGGGTTCGGTACGACTTTGGATCGATTTGGCCCCAGCAGGAGAACATCAGCCTTCGTGCGCTCCACCATGGCGTCGGAGCCGGTCTCGCGATCGATACTCCGGCGGGGAAGGCGAGCGTCTCGGTGGGAAGAAGTTTCTTTGTTCGAAGGGACTTGTTGACACAACCGCTAAGTCTGGGTCCGGTGATCACGTACCTTTCGTTCGGTTACCCGCTTTGATCTTAAGCCAGCCCTCGCCTCTGCTACAATAACCCCTTCATCATCCCCCCATCAACACTTATTGTCGCTCCCGTAATGAAGCTCGCGCGCGCCGAGGCAAGAAACGCTGCGACGTCTCCAATTTCCTGAGGCGTACCGTACCGGCCGAGAGGAATTTCTTTTGTCTGGCTCGCAACGTACTCTTCAACAGTCATCTTGCCTTTCGCGGAACGAACTTTGGAAATCTCCTCTTGCCGTTTCGTCATGATGAACCCCGGGCAGATCGTGTTGATCAGGATTCCATCTTTGGCATACTGCGCGGCAAGCACCTTGTGCAGTCCGATAAGTCCGGGCCGGAGCGTGGATGAGATCACCAGTTCAGAGATTGGCTGTTTCGCGACGATCGAGTTCAGCGTAATGATTCTCCCCCAATGCTGTTTCTGCATAAGAGGCAGCACTTCCCGGACGAGACGGACAACGCTCATCATGGTGAGATTCACTCCGTCTTCCCACGAATCGTCCGTCAGGCGGTCGAATGACTCGACCGGCGGGCCGCCCGCGTTGTTGACCAGGATGTGGATCGTGCCGAATCTTTTGACGACGGCGCTGACCAACTTCTTGATCTCCCTTGCATTACTGACATCGGCCCGGAACGGAAACACCTCCGCTTTTGTGGCCTCTGCAATTTCAGCGGCCGTCTGCGCAAGGACCTTCTTGTTTCTCGAGCAGATGACGACCGTCGCCCCTTCGCGCGCCAGTGATTCGGCAGCCGCCCTCCCGAGTCCCTGACTTGCGGCCGTAACAAGGGCAATCTTATTCCTGAGTCCTAATTCCATGACGACATTCCTCCTGGAAAGACGATGATGAGACGTTAATCCAATTTGCTCTTGAATCGCAAAACGCTGGCGATCAGCACCATAACTCCCATAAAAAGAAGCGCACCGGCTTCGAACCACAAATTCCTGATCCCCACCCCTTTCAGAATTATAGACCGTACAACAATGAGATAATATCTCATTGGCACTCCAAACGAAAAAAGCTGCAGTATTTTGGGCATATTCTCAATGGGGAAGGTAAATCCGGAAATATACATCATCGGCTGAAGCACAAAGAACTGCGAAGTCATCATCGCCTGCTGCTGCGTATTGGAAAGGGTCGACACGAACAACCCGAGCCCAAGCGACGTGAGTAAAAAGAAAAGTGTCAGGCCGAAGAGAAGCGGAAGGCTTCCGCTGATCTTGATGCCGAATCCAACAACCATTGCGACGAGCACAATGCACCAATTGACAAGACCGATAATCGTAAAGGGAATGAGCTTTCCCAGGATCAATTCCGTCGGAGTGATCGGGGTGACCATGATCTGCTCGAGGGTTCCGATCTCTTTCTCCTTGACAATTGCCATGGAGGTAAGGTTCATCGTCGTGATCAAAAGAATCAATACCAGGACTCCGGGAACCATGTAGTTGCGGCTTTTGAGCGAGGGGTTAAACCATGCCCGGGCCTGCGCGTTGATCCCGCCGACATTGTGGTCCCCCACGATGTCGGCCATGACATTGTTGGAATAAGAGACGATAATTTGATTGACGTAGCCAAGTGCTATTGCCGTGCTGTTTCCTTCGCTCCCGTCAAGGATGACCTGAACGCGAGCCGGCTGGCGCTTGAGAAGATCGTCGCCGAATTTTCTCGGGATGACCAGCGCCATCGTTGTCTTGTGGTCGTCGAGATAGGACTGGATGCTACCGTAATCTTCCGTCGAATAATCGACGGTAAAATAACCGGAATTGGTGAATTTTTCGATGAACTGCCGGCTCGACTCCGTTTTGTCGAGATCGCACAGCACCATCGAGATATCTTTGACATCGAGAGACGCCGCAAAACCGAGGAATGTAAGCTGCAGAACGGGCGCGACGAAAATCAGAGGCAGCAGCTTTTTATCCTTGAAAAGCTGGCCGAATTCCTTTTTCAGCAAAGCAACGATGCGTTGTTTGTTCATAGGGTTAGCTCAAAGTTTTCTTGAAGCGGCGCGCACTGATCGTCATCATGACACCGGTAAAAATCATGAGGTAGACCGCCTGATCCCAGAATCCTGCGATCCCGACTCCCTTGAGAATGATGGACCGCAGTATGACGAGATAAAACTTCGCGGGTGTAATGTTAGTGAGTATCTGCAGCCACCACGGCATACTCCGGATCGGGAACATGAAGCCGGAAAGAATCATCGTCGGCAGCATCGACATGAGAGAGGCCAGCTGAAAAGCAACCTGCTGACTGTCCGAAATCGTCGAAACGAATAGGCCGATGCTCAGCGCGGCGAGAATAAACAGGAGGGTCGCACCGAACAAATAGATGTAGCTCCCCTTCACGACGACGTCAAACAGAAAATAAGCCGCGGCGATGACGAGAGCCGCTGCGACGAGCGAAATGAGCGCATACGGGATCATTTTCCCGACAACGAGTTCAAGCGAGCTAATCGGGGAGACATCGATTTGTTCAATCGTATTCCGCTCTTTTTCCTTCACAATCGAGAGGGAAGTGGCGATCACCGCGGTGATGGCGAGGATAAACCCTATGAGCCCCGGGACGAGAAACTTTGCACTCTTGAGCTCGGGGTTGTACCACACACGCGCATCGTATTGGAGCGGAATGTAATTGCCCTTTCCGATCTTTGCCAGGTTCTTCAGAACGATCTTTTGTGAATACTGCAGTGTTACCGCCTGGACATACCCCAGCACGGTGGAGGCTGCGTTGGAGTCCATCCCATCCACGAGCACCTGAATATCGGTTGTCTCTCCGGAGATGATTTTGTGCGAAAAATCTGTCGGTATGACGATTGCCGCGCGGATGCGAGCATCGTCGATCATGTGCATCGCCTCATCGGACGACTTCAGATACTCCACGTAATCGAAATAGCCCGACGTGACGAACGCATTGAGAAATTCCCGGCTCTCTTTGCTGTTCTCCTGGTCGATGACCGCCATTCTGATGTGGGTAACATCGAAATTCAGGGCGTACCCGTTCAGGAGCAGGAGGAGCGCCGGCACGAGCGTGAGGATAGCAAGGACCCGTTTGTCCCGCCGGATCTGTCGGAATTCTTTTTTGATAATCGGTATTAAACGTCGCAGCATCCAGCCATTCCCTTCATCGTTGTTCAGACTGATTTGTTGTTCTCCGGGCGCTTATGCGGCCTTCTTTGCTTCCTGGTCGAGCAGGTAAATGAACACATCCTCGAGGGAAGGCGTAATCCGTTCGATGGAACTCACGGCGATATTCTGGGCCTGAAGAATTACCTTTATGTTCTGCCTGGCAGCCGCTTCGTCCAAGACGTCGACGTGAAGGAAATTGCCGAATACGGAAGTTTCTTCGGCCCACGGCTCCTTCTCGATCAACGTCAGCGCCTCGATGACATTGGTACATTGCACCTCAAGAATTGGATGCTTGATATAGTTATGCTTGAGTTCTTTGGGGCTGCCGCCGGCGATGATCTTTCCGGCATTGATGAGAATGATATCATTACAGTATTCTGCTTCTTCCAGAAAATGCGTTGTAACCAACACCGTAATTCCGTCGGCGGAGAGGTCGTTGATGAGCTCCCAGAATCTTCTCCGCATCACGGGGTCGACGCCGCTCGTCGGCTCATCCAGAAAAACTATTTTCGGCCGGTGAAGAACCGCGCATCCCAGAGCCAGCCGCTGCTTCCATCCGCCCGGCAGCGTGCCCGTGATGCTCTTTTCTCGCCCCCGCAAATTGGCGATATCGAGAACCCATTCTTTTCTTTCCTTGAGCTCGTGGTTTGTCAGCCCGTACACCCTGCCAAAGAAGTTGATGTTTTCATCGACGGTAAGGTCCTCATAGAGGGAAAACCTCTGCGACATATAGCCGATGATGCCTTTTACCTGGGATGCTTCCTTGTTGATATCGAAACCTCCGACCCTCGCCGTTCCGTCCGTCGACTGAAGCAAAGCGCAGAGCATCCTGATGGTCGTCGATTTGCCCGCGCCGTTCGCTCCCAGGAATCCGAAAATTTCGCCCTGTTTCACCTCGAAGCTCACGTGATCGACGGCGTAAAAATCTCCGAACTTCTTTGTCAGATTTTCGACCTCGATGGAATTTCCGTTCACTGTTTTGGTGTTCCTTTCCGATAATTCACTTGCGCTTCACATGGGACAGAATGCGCAATTCGCACCGACTGCAAATCGCGCGCACGGCTTGTTGAGTTAGTATGTAACGCCGATGGCCTTTTCGAGTTTTGCCTGGGCAATTTCGTAATCGACGAGTGATTGGGTCAGCTGGAGCTTCGCCTGAAGTCCGGCAACTTCGGCGTCCAGCATTTCCGAGTTCGTTGTCAGGCCTGCCTTAAATTTTTCGTGAGTCAGCCGGAGGTTTTCGGTCGCTTGATCGACCGCCAAATGGGAGAGTTGGATATTTTGCTTGGCTTGCCTGAACGAGAGGTAACTCTGCGTCACTTCCAGCGTGACGCCGTCTTTCAGGATTGCGATGGCATCCCTCGTCTGCTCGTATTGAGCTTGCGCTTCCGTCGTTTGGTACGCGGTTGTCAGATTATTCCAGATATCAAATTGGAGAGAAAGCCCAACGTCCCATGAATCCTTAAATGCGTCCACTGCGGGGAAGATCCGCTGGTTGGGCCTTGAATAATAATAATTTCCGGTCAGAAAAAGCTGCGGCGACCAGCCGGCTTTAGCTCCGGTAATGCCGCTCTCCGATGCCTTCAGACGCCATTCCATCCCCTGCATATCGGGACGATCGGCAAACGCCTTGGCGAGCAGCTGGTCGACTTCGGGGAACTCCTTTGTCATCGGAGTCAATTGCGACCCGAGACCGACTTTCGTTGAAAGAGGAATCCCCAGCGTCGAGTTGAAACCAAGCATTGCAATCTGGACGTCGTTCGCTGCTTCGCTTTGCATCAGTTTCGCGCCGGAGTACTGCACTTTGATCTTCAGAACGTCGTTCGTCGTCGCCATTCCCTGGTCAAACATGCTCTGGATGTCTGCAAGATGAGAGTTGATCTGGGCGACATTTTCGTCGCTCAACCGTTTGATCTCCTCGGCCCGGAACAGGTTCCAGTAGGCAGACTTGATATTGTAGACCAGTTCCGCCTTGTCCTTCTCAAAGTCGTGCTTCGACGCTTCCGCCGAATACTGGGCGGCGTCGGCGGAGCTCTGCATCTTCCAACCCGTGAAGATCGGCTGCTGCAAGGTTGCCTTCGCTCCGTAGTTGTTGAGAATAACCGGGAAGGTGACCGGGTAGCCCGGAAGCGGAATCGTGAAAGCGGGGACATTGCTGAGTCTCTGATAGGATGCCTGGGCCTTCAGGGTTGGGTAGAGGCCCGCGGAAACTTCGCCCGCCTTTGCATCGGCATAGTTCAGTTTCATCTGCGAAGAATGGAGCGCCTTGCTGTTCTCCAGCCCGATCGTGATACTCTCCTCGATCGTAAGAACGCGCTCCTGCGAATAGAGAATCGGTGACATGCCGGCGAGAAGAGCGACAATAACTGTTCGTGCGTTCATCAGGGAACAACAACCTCACTTTCTTTTTGGGACGGATGATCGGTCAACAACGATATGAAAACGTTCTCCAGCGAAGGGGGGATCAGTCTCCACTCCTCCACGGCAATGTTATTATGGGCGAGGTATGCAACAATTTTGGGGACCTCGGCAGCGGCGTCTGCGACGACGATGTTCAGCCGGTCGCCGAACGCCTGAACTTCTCTTACGATTGGAAAGCGTTTCAATAATTTGAAGGAGCCTCGTATATCCGGACAGACAATCTCGACAAGCGTTCCCTTCATCACTTTCTTGACATTTTGCGGGGTATCGGCCACCAGGATCTTCCCCTCGTTCATTAACGCTACGCGGCTGCAGCGCTCAGCCTCATCCAGGTACGGCGTCGTCATGATAATCGTAATTCCGCTCTTCAGGAGGCTCGAAAGCACTTTCCAGAAATCTCTCCGCGAAACCGGATCAACGCCCGTCGTCGGTTCGTCAAGAAGAATGAGTTCGGGCGTGTGAATAAGCGTGCAGGCGAGGGCCAGTTTCTGCTTCATCCCCCCCGAAAGTTTGTCGGCGAGCCTCGTTCGGAAAGGCGTCAGCCGCGTGAATTCGAGAAGTTCGTTCCTCCGCGGCCTGTAATCCTTCACCCCGTGGATCTCGGCAAAGAATTCAATGTTTTCATCCACGGTCAGGTCGCCGTAAAGGCTGAACTTCTGGGAAAGGTAGCCTATTCGCTTACGGACCTCCTCCGCTTGTTTCTTCACATCAAAGCCAAGGACCGAAAGCTCTCCTCCGGTCGGCACCGTGATCCCGCAAAGCATCCGTATGATCGTTGTCTTTCCCGCGCCGTCGGGGCCTACAAGAGCGAACATCTCTCCCCTGTGGACTTGGAGCGAAACGCCGTCCACTGCCGTGATATCGCCGAACTTTTTTGACAGTGACCGAAGCTCGATCGCTTCAGTCGTTTTATCGATGACAGTTTCAGATTTCATGAAGGAACCTGCAATGTTACTTCAAATATGCATCGACCGGCATACCGCCCTTAAGAATACCTGCCGGGTTCGGAACTTCGAGCTTCACGCCGAAAACGAGCTTCGTCCTATCTTCCTTCGTCTGAACGTTCTTCGGGGTGAACTCCGCGATCGGAGAGATATATATCACCTTCGCGGGAAAAGTCTTGTCCGGGTACGTATCGATGACGAGATCGGCCGCCCCGCCGAGCTTCACCTTCCCCAGATCCGTGTCGCTCACGTAAATCATGAGATTAAGCGTTTCCAGCTGGGAGACTGTTGTAATGATTGTCCCCACGCCGACGAGTTCACCCGCCTCCACCGGCCTGTGTGTAACGGTACCCGCAACGGGAGAGACAATGTGTGCGTCGGAGATCTGCTTACGCAAGAGATCGGCCGAGGCCTTTGCCTGATCGAGTCTGGCTTTTGCGGCCGCAAGATCTTCCGGCCGGGCGAAGCGCTTTTGCTTTTGCAGATTCTGCTCTGCCGAAGCATTCGCGGCCTTCGCAATGGTGAACCGGGACTCGGCATCATCACGTTCTTTCTTTGTTACGCTTTTCGTTGCATAAAGCGCCTTAATCCGATCGTAGTCATCTTTTGCGCTCTTGTATGATGACTGAGTTTGGCGAAGGTTCTCTTCCGCAAGTTGAAGGTCTTCCTTTCTGGCGCCGTTCACCAGCAATCGATATTGAGCGTCGGCCAGGTCCACCCCCGCTTTGGCCTGGGTGAGCTGGATGTCGACGGAAGAGTGATCGAGAATGGCGAGCGTATCGCCGACCTTGACACTGCTTCCTTCATCCACGAACAAGAACTGAATTTGGCCGGGCACTTTTGCGGAGACGTTGACTTCCACATCCTCAAGCGTACCGCTCGCCTCGATGACGCCTTTATGCCCGTTGCCGCATCCTGACAGGAATGCTGCACCGACAACTGCAAGAGCGTAAAAGAATATCTGTTTCATAAATCCCTTCTGAATATTAGATGTTGAGAATTGGTTGGTCAAAAACGTGAAAATCCTTCCGGGCATCCTCTGTCAGCGCTCCTTCGAAAATCGTTCGGAAGATGAACGTAAATGCTTCTTCTGCGGAGAATGAGTTTTGCGTGAGGACTTCAGGATTGAGTATTCCTTGAACGCAGGTGATGATCATGAGCGTGAGCATCTGTTCGTTGACGTGCGTCCTGAATATATTCTCTTCACGCGCTTGGGCGATCATTTTTCCGATCTTGACGAAAATCTGCTCGCGCCGGAATGTTTCAATTTGTTTCCAGAGATCGGGCGTGAATTTTTGCATATCGAGCATCGCTCCCCTGCTCAACCTTGACATCTGCTTGCCGATGAGCATCATAACTCTGGCGAGTTTCTCTGCAAACGGGCAGTCAGAGGCTGTTATCTTGTCTATCTCCCCTGCAATTTTCCGAAGGTTCTCTTCAATTCCGGCTCGGAGCAGATCTTCTTTGTCTTCAAAATACTTGTAGAGAGTCTTCTTGCTCATGCCGAGCTCGGCGGCAATTTCATCAAGGGTTACTTTGCTAAACCCCTCGTGCATGAAGTGCTCGCGCGCGTAAGAAATGATACGCTCTCTGATTTCGGTTTCGGTTGTCATAGTATCTCCATTACACTCTGGAAACTTTAAACGTATTTATGGTTTCCAAAGTTCCAAAAAAATGTCCATCTTTTATGACGGACTTACCCAGGTTTAATTGCAGTCTCACTCAAGAAACTATTAAAGTTTCTTCAGTTTCCAATTTAGCGAGTTTTAATTGACTTGTCAAGTCCTTTTCGTGGTCTCGAAGACAATTCTCCCAATATGGTCGTCAACGGGCTATTGAGACAAACCAAAAGCTCTATACCAACTCGGATCCTAACAAGAAAACGTGATGCAATCTGCCCAGCCGGAATGAACGATTAACCGGCAAAAAATGATAGTGGGCGTAGTGAAATAATAACAACGACGTTAATGATGGCTATGGCGATCATAGCGACGAACATGAGGTGAGAACGCGAGAATACGAAATGAGTATGAACCGGATGGGGATTGTCGTTCTCAAATAGCCGGATTCTTGTCATGTGCCTATCGGCTTCAACGTGGTCTTTTAGACTGATTGAAAACAAAATTTGAGTGAGAATCGCAGCTCCCGTAATAAGAATCAAAAGGAAAATTTGTCCTCCAAGAACAGGAGGAGCGCTCTTAAGCGTGCTCATTGAAGACTCCGAAAATCTAGTAATCAAAAGTGCGCCTTCAATGATTACTGCAGTCTGAAATCGGCCCCACGACAATTTCTCTTGGTGACGATAATACTCACTATCCTGCTTATAGATTTCAATCCTGCGTTGGTCGAATTGCGTTTGAATTTCTTTGGTTGATTTTGTTTTCGCCATATGATAAGCCCTTTCTTACAGCTTGGCAATTAATAGCTTTCTTCGCGGGAAGGAAAACTCTTCGTCTTAACATCCTTGATATAGCCTTTGAAAGCCTCCCTCATCGACTCCGCAAGCTTCGCATACGTCCGCACAAATCGCGGATGAAACTGCTCGTTCATCCCCAGCATGTCGTTGGTGACGAGGACTTGTCCGTCGCATGATGCTCCCGCACCGATTCCTATGGTGGCGCACGAAACGCTCTTCGTTACCTTGGCGGCAAGCGATGTGGGAATCTTCTCGAGCACAATCGCAAACACGCCGACCCGGTCCAGCAGCTTTGCGTCTTCAATAAGCTGCTTTGCCTCTGCCGTTTCCTTCGCGCGCACCTCGTACGTCCCGAACTTGTAGATGGACTGGGGGGTGAGTCCCAGATGCCCCATCACCGGAATCCCGATATCGACGAGCTGGCGAACGAGCGGTTCGATACGCTTTCCCCCCTCCACTTTTACCGCTTCAGCGCCAGACTCCTTCAACACGCGCCCGCAGTTTCTCACGGCCTCCTCGGTGTTGACCTGGAATGACATGAAGGGCATGTCGGCAACAAGCATCGCACGCTTCACTCCGCGCCGTACAACCTTGGTGTGGTAAATGATCTCATCGAGCGTCACCGGAAGCGTTGTTTCAAGTCCCTGGAACACATTGCCGACGGAATCGCCGACAAGAATAATATCGATTCCAGACTCATCGAGGAGTTTAGCCGTTGCGAAGTCATATGCCGTGAGCATCGCGACTTTTTCGCCCGACTTCTTCATGCTGAGAATCACTTTTGTGGTGATTCTTTTGTATTCACTCGGATGAGAACTCATGTCAGCGACCTTTCGTCAAGAAGTGTGATAGCCGAACACCAACGCCGTTTCTCCGTCGGTTGTGACAGTGTCGCATTCGATGTCGGTCATTTCGATGTTCCAGGCTTCCTCGAATCCCCTTCGTATCGCAGCTGCTGCTTCGTCGAACGAGATGCGGAAACCCAGCACCGATGAAAGGTCAGTGGTCTTCGTCTCGAGCAACGTCCGGAGGGATTGCCGGAACCCGCTATCCTGTGTGCCGACAAGTTCGGAGAGGAGTCGATGGCCGGGCCCGAGCAAGATCGATCCATGCTGCAGAACGACATCCTCTCCCGATGCCGACGCGTACCGGCGCTGAGCGCTCCCGACAAGCTTCTTTCCATGGGATTGGATTTCGAAGCGGGATGAGCTCGAAAAACATGGGATGGAGTTCGGGTTTTGATACAACCGGCCGAGATCCGGCTGAGTTGTCGCGAAGTCAACGTCGGCGCCGAGAATTCGCAGCCCTGTCACCAAAGCCCGGCTGATATCGGCGTAAACCGTCGAGATACTTTTTCCCTTTCCTTCCATCACAATGCTGTAGGTCAGCTCATCCGCGTGCAAAATCGCCCTGCCGCCGGTCGGCCTTCTCACCACGTCGATTCCGTACTCCTCGCATCTCTTCTCATCGATATCGCTCATCTGCTGGTGGAATCCGAGTGAGAGCGCGTGAGGAGCCCATCCATACACCCGCAGCGTTGGAGAGCCGCTGCCATGTGCCAGCGCCAGCGCCAACGTTTCGTCGGTTCGCATATTGAACGCGCCAGGACGGAAGCCGGTGTTCAGGAAATGCCATTCGGCAGGCAGTCCGGCACTTTTCGCGGCGGATATCATGAGCGGGTATGGGTGGTGATGATTCCGCGTTTGCTTCGCTCGATAAACGAGAGCAAACGTTTAACCTCGGGGGTCAGCGTCAAAGTCTCTTTGATTTTCTGGACGGCCTGGCTCACATTGAGCTTCGAGAAGTAAAGCAATCGATACGCCGCGTCGAGCGCATCGAGAGTCTCTCGAGAAAATCCGCGGCGGCGCAATCCGACAACATTGAGCCCTTCGTACGTGAGCGGCGCACCCCCTGCAAGGATAAATGGAGGGACATCCTTCGGCACGCGGAAGTGCCCGCCGATCATCGCATGTTCGCCGATGGAGACAAACTGGTGGATGGCCGTCAGGCCGCCGACAATTGCCCAATCCTCGATCGTCACATGCCCCCCCATTTGGACGGAGTTTGCTATGATCACGTTGTCGCCGATCGTGCAATCGTGAGCCACATGGACGTAGGCCATGAGGAGACAGTTGCTGCCAACCGTCGATTTCATGTGCTCGGCCGTGCCGCGATTCAGAGTGCAGAACTCCCTTATTGTGGTGGAATTTCCGATCTCGAAGGTTGTTTTTTCGTTTTGGAATTTAAGGTCCTGCGGGACCGTCGCGACAACTGCCCCGTGATGGATGGCGCAGTCGTTCCCGATGCGGGCGCCATCGGCGCAGTAGACATGCGGGCCGATACGGGTTTCGCTGCCGATCACGACATCGTCTTCGATAACGGTGTACGGTCCGATGACAATATTATCGCCCAGCCTCGCATTGCTGCCTACGATGGCAGTTGGATGGATTTGATTACTCATAGGGAGGATTTTCGAAGAATGACTAAAGGGCCCCGGGCCTGTCGACGATTGAGGCCATCATTTCCGCTTCGGCAACCAGCGCGCCGTCGACAAAGGCCCTCCCCATGACCTGGCACACTTTCGCCTTGCGATACATCATCGTCACTTCATAGATGAGCTGGTCGCCGGGCACGACAGGTTTGCGGAATTTCGCGTTATTGATCGCCATGAACATCACGAGTTTGCCTTCCTGGCGGTCGGAACCATCCAGTAAAAGTATTCCCCCCGTTTGTGCAAGGCCTTCAAGAATGAGAACGCCGGGCATGACGGGCGCGCCGGGAAAATGCCCCTGGAAGAAAGCTTCGCCAAAAGAGACATTCTTCACGCCGACGATCTTCTCGTTGAGCTGGAAATCGATGATCTTGTCGACCAGCAGAAACGGATAGCGGTGAGGAAGAATGCGCTGCAGCGCATTGACATCGAAAACTGTTCCTTCCTTCTTGACGTGCTGGTATTTCTTGATGATCTTTTTCTGCTGGTATAACTTGCGGACTTTCTTGGCAAACTCTACGTTGCTGGCGTGCCCCGGTCTCGCCGCGAGGATCTGCGCTTTGAGCGGCACGCCGATCAGGGCAAGGTCGCCAATAAGATCGAGAAGTTTGTGACGGGCAGGTTCGTTCCTGAAATGGAGGGGCTTGTCGTTTAACGCTCCTGTGTTGCCCAAAATTACAGAGTCTTTTATCCCAAGTTTCACTGCCAGATTCTGGAGATCTGTTTTCGACAAGTCCCTATCGACGATGACGATGGCATTGTCGAGATTCCCTCCCTTGATAAGTCCGGCGGCTCTCAACTGCTCCACCTCATGGAGAAAACAGAAGGTCCGGCACATCGAAAATTCCGGAATGAACTCCTTTTCCAGGTCGAACAGGCCGGTATGCTGACTCCCGAGCGCGGGATTGTTGTAGTCCACCAGAACCGTTATTCGAAAATCGTCGGTCGGAAGCGCAACAATCTCAACTCCCTTCTCTTCGTTCTTGTAGTTGATCGTCTGGTCGATGACCAGATAATCTTTGGGTGCATCCTGCGCTTCGAACCCGGCATGGAGCAGCGAATCCACGTACGGCTTTGCGCTTCCATCGCCGATCGGCGGCTCGATTCCTTCCAGATCGATAAGGATATTGTCGATCTGCAGACCCGCGATCGCCGCAAGGACATGTTCCACCGTATGAACTTTTGCCTCGCCGATCCCGATCGTCGTACCGCGGGAAACATCGATAACATGATCGACGTCCGCCGGGATCTCCGGCTTCCCGCCAAGGTCCACCCGACGAAAACGAATGCCGAAATCTTCGGGAGCCGGCTTAAACGTCATCACGCATTCGGTTCCGGTGTGAAGTCCTACACCCGACATCGAAACCGCCTTCTTTATCGTTCGCTGCTGCGCTAACATCCGGCCTCCGTTGCGGGAAGGGTATCCATTCCGCGTTGATTCATAGAATAGTTATTTCTGATTCTCCATCTCCTCGATCTTCTTCTCCAACAATTGAACTTTCTTCTCGAGCTCCTGAATCGTCTGCAGAAGTTCGGGGAGCTGTCGGACGGCGACTTCGATCCGCATCGATCTTCCCAGTTCGCGCGCGGGGAATCCGAAGTACGAAGATCCCTCTTTCGTAATCGATTTGGTGACTCCCGACTGTCCACCGATTCCGACCTTATTGGCGATGGTAATATGCCCCGTGATCGCCGTATTACCTCCGACCATTACATTGTCGCCGATTTTTGTGCTTCCGGCAACTCCGGCCTCACCCGCCATTACGACATTCTGGCCCAGAGTGACATTGTGCGCTATCTGGACCAGATTATCGAGTTTCGTGCCTTTTCCGATGCGCGTTTCCCCCATCGTTGCGCGGTCAACGCACGTATTTGCGCCTATTTCGACATCGTCCTCTATGACTACGATTCCCAGTTGAGGAATCTTCTGATAGGTACCATCCTTCCGCGGGGCAAAACCGAAACCATCCGAACCGATGACCGCCCCCGGTTGAACAATGACCCGATCACCGACAAGACATGATTCGCGGATAGAAACATTCGAATAGAGAATACAATCGTTGCCGATGTGGACAGCGTTCCCCAGACTCGTTCCCGGGAGGATGACCGTATTGTCTCCGATGCTGCACTCCGGTCCGATCACAACATTTGCGCCGAGGGAACAGTTCTTACCGATCTTGGCGGTTGGATCGACAATGGCGGAAGGGTGAATTTCCCGAGGCAGCAGTTCGGGCTGGGGATAGAATTTCTGGAGGATAATAACGAAGGCGCCGTATGCATCCGATACGCGAACAAGAGTGGCGTGCGACGCTTCGCGGTCGGTGACATTCAACGAGCGGCTGACAATGACCGCCGACGCGGCGGTCGTTTCAAGAAATTTCCTGTACTTCGGGTTAGACAGGAAAGTGAGATCGCCGGCCTTGGCTTCTTCAATTTTCGCAAGGCCCGTGATCTCAAGCTCTTCGTTGCCGACAATTTCCCCATCAAGAATCGACGCAATCTCCCGGATCGTCATTATCGTAGATTTGATGGTGTGGATGAGGTCATTTCTGCTGCAGCTTTGCCAGCACCTTCGCCGTCAAGTCGTTCTTGTCGTTCGAATACATGAGGAGCGTCGAACTGCTTTTGTCGAACACGTAGTCGTAGCCCCCGTCGTCGGCAACATCTTTCACCGCCTTGAAGATCTTGTCCTGAATCGGCTTCATCAGTTCATTCTGCTTCTGGAACAATTCTCCGTTCGAGCCGAATTTTGCCGTCCGATAATCGACCATCTTCTTTTCGAGGTCCTGCAGCTCCTTTTCCACGTCTGCCCGTCTCTTGTCCGACATGATCAGTTTCTTCTTGTCATAGTCCTCGAACTTGTGCTGCAAGTCGGTTTGCATCTTCGCCAGTTCGGTCTGCCAATCGCTCGTCATGCCGTCCAGCTGCTTCTGCGCATCCTGAGCTTCCGTCAGCTGCTGCATGAGCGCCTCGGAGTTGATGTAGCCGATTTTCATCTGAGCCGCCGATGGAATTGCTGCGGCGCAAAGAAGCGCCAAAAGACACCAGTACTTCCTCATAGTGAACCTCTTCTGCTTGGTTCGCGGTTACTTTCCGCCGCGTTTCAGTCGATCGATGACTTTGAACGTATAGTCGGAGCTCGGTTCGCCATAGAGAAGCAACACGTCGCCGGCCTTGTCAAACACGAACGAGAGCTTGTTCTCGGTAGCAATCTGCCTGATCGCCGCGAACACTCTTTCTTTGATCGGCGCCATGAGGCGATCTTGCTGCATCGCGAGTTCTCCCTGCTGCCCGAATTTCTGGGTTTTGAATTCATTCATCTTCTGTTCTTCGTCGATCAGCTTCTTCTGTTCCGATTGTTTGGTCTGGTCGTTATAGAGACCCTGCTTCTTCTGGTAGTCCTCGTATTTTTCCTGCAGATCTCTTGACATCATGTCCAGCTCACCCTGCCAGTTCTTGACGATCACGGCCAACGAATCCTTGGCCTCCTTTGCCGCCGGAAGCTCCTGGAGGATCTTCTCCGAATTGACGTAACCGATTTTTTGTTGGGCAATGGCGGGAACCGACGCCGCCATGAGCAGGCAGGCTAGGGCGCCAAACATTGCCGTCGTATTGATTGTGAAAGCTTTCACTGTACCCTCATTGTTGTTTCGTGATAGTTGACCACTCGTCCGGAGCACCACGGCCCGCGGACGGTGCATGGTGAATAAACTGAACCTAGAAGCCCCGGCCGAATTGGAAATGAAAATGCCAGCCGGACGGATTGCCTGATCTCGTCGGGTCGTCGAACCCGTAGCCATAATCAAACCCAAGCAGACCGATAGGTGGGATCTGAAGCCGAGTGCCGAACCCGGCAGATCGATCCAAATTGAACAACGATGTGGACTTGAGATCGCTCCACACGTTTCCGCCTTCAGCGAACGCCAGGAGATAAATCGGAATCGGGTTAAGTGAAACGTTGAACCGGAGTTCAGCAACCTGCTTTTCCATAATCCGTCCGCTGAGAATCGCTCCCGTCGCATCGAGCGGGCCTACTCCCCTGTCCTCATACCCTCTGAGGGGGGTGACATTGATCTGCCCGAGTCCCGTTCCGCCCATCGAGAAATATTCGATGTACGGAACGTCTCCGGGAGCGAGCGCTTTTTTGAGCGTCAGGATTTCTCCAAATTGCGATCCAAGATAGAGAGCAAGCCTCGAGTTGTTGAGTATCGGGGTGTACCAATCCAGACTGACGATGTGTTTTGTGTATGTGGCTGTTCCCGGCAAAAACGGAGGACCTGACAATTCCGTTGAAAGCGAAAGCGCACTGCCGTGCGTCGGAAATAACGGGTTGTCTATGCTGTTACGAGATAGTATCTGCGTCAGGCTGTACTGATCCGTAACGCCGATGGGTCCATAGTAAATGCTCTCGCTCAGATTGTTGATCCGTTGAATCCTGAGAATCCAGTCTCCTCTTGTATAATCATCCGGCCACCGGAATTGCCGGCCTATGTTGATCGTGCCCCCCGTTTCCTCGAGGGAATAGATATAATTTTGCCGGGTATCGAAGAGACTGAACCCGAACGACGTCCTCGATCCGAACATCCACGGTTCGCGGAATGTGATCGAGAATGTCCGGTAAAGGCTTCCCTCGCCAAATTGCCAATCGAAGCTCAAAACCTGCCCGCCGCCGCCGGACAACGGTTCGGCCAGTTCAAAGTTATTAAATGTAAGGCCGAGTGCTCCGGTAAAACCGAAAGCGCCGCTGTAGCCCACGGACATATTGAACGTGTCGCTCGATTTCTCTTCGACGTCGTACAGCACGTCAACCGTCTTGTCGTCGACAATTCGCGTGTCCGGCTTGATCTTCTCCGGGTTGAAGTAGTTCAGCACAGAGAGCTGGCGCACGCTTCGAATGATGGCTGCGCGGCTGAAATAATCTCCCGGCCTCGAGTACAGCTCGCGGCGTATGACCCGCTCCTTGGTCTTCGTGTTTCCCGAAATTTCCACCCGCCCGATGCGGAACTGGTTCCTTTCGCGAATGTGGATGACGATGTCCATGCTGTCCTGGCCGACCTTTTGCTCCTCGGGGTCAAGCGACATCGTCAGGTAGCCGTTGTCGAGATAGAGGGAGGCCACATCGGATTGTTCTTCGTTTTGCCGCAGGTTGCGCTCGAACTTCTCCATATTATACACATCGCCCGATGCCATGCCGAGACGCTGGCTGAGAACGTCGGATTTGAAGACGGTGTTGCCTTCCCACGCGATATTACGGATATAGTATTGAGGCCCTTCGTACACGAAAAGCCGGATCGTCATGCGGTCCTTCTTTTCGTTGTAAGCGACCGAGTCTGTCATCAGTTCCGCGTCCCGATACCCGTTCTTGCGGTAGAAGTCGATGATTTTTTTCTTGTCGTCCGCATATTTCTTCTTATCAAACTTCGAGCCGCGCCAGAATTTCCACCAGATTTTTTCGTGGGTGTCATCCATCTCGCCCCTCAGGTCGCCGGCGTCAAACGCTTTGTTACCGTAGAACTGTATCGATCCGATGTGAACTTCGGATCCCTCGTCGATGGTCAGCCGCAGGATCACCTTGCCCCGGGCAGCGGAGTCGGAATTTTCAATCGTCTCCGCCTTGATCGTCGCCTGGAGATAGCCCTCGTCTTCGTATGCTTTCTTGATCGTCCGGATGATCCGGTTGATCTCTTCAGGCGTGAGGATTTGTCCTTTCAGCAGGTTGACTTTCTTCAGCAGGTCATCCTCGCTGAGCTCGTCCTCTCCCTTGATTTCGGTCTTGTCGAGACGGGGATGCTCCTTCACCTTGATCACGAGATAGACCCCGTCTCCCACCGTGCTCTCGATGTCGATTTCGATATCCGAAAAAATTCTGAGCGCCCACAATCTGGTGATTGCCGTTCGGGTCTGTTCGCCGGGGACGGCGATCACATCGCCGAGCTTCAATCCAGAATTGGCAATAATCGCCGCCGTCTCGGCCGATTTATTTCCCTCGACCGAGATTCCAAGGATCTTATATTGCTGAATTTGCTGGCGCGTCGATTGCGAGTAAAGGAGTGAGCATCCGAACAACGAAAGGTACATCAGCACTGAACAACGAATGAGCAAGCAGCTCTTCACATTAAGTACCCATTACACTTTTAAGAAACTTTTCGACGTACGTCGTCGCGGAGTCTTTTCTTCGCGACTTCAACTGTTCGCTCACCATGCCGTACCGGCGTTCGCGCCCCTGGAAGGATGCGATCGCTTCGTAGAGCGAACGCCTTCTGAACTCGGGCCAGCAGACATCCGCGATATACATTTCGGAATACGCAAGCTGCCATAAGAGAAAATTGCTGATCCTGAGCTCGCCGCTCGTCCGGATCAGCAAATCTGGATCTGGAATATCTTTGGTGGAGAGATAGCGCGAGATTACGGCGTCGGTAATATGATCTGCATCGATTTTGCCCAACCGGGCATCGTTGGCAATCTTCTTAACTGCGTTCGTGATGTCCCAACGGCCGCTATAACTCAAAGCGAGAACAAGTGTTAGACCGGTATTATCCTTCATAAGTTCCATCGCGTCCAGCAGTTCATCCTGGACGTCGCTGGGAAGCGCGGAGATATCGCCGATACTCTTCAGATGCACATTGTTGTTGTGAAGCCGGTCGCGTTCATCGCGGAGCGCCTTGAGCAATAACCGCATGAGCATCGAGACTTCGTCCTTCGGGCGTTTCCAGTTCTCCGTGGAAAAAGCGTAGAGGGTTAGATATTTGACCCCAAGCTGACCGCATACTTCAACGATTTCCCGTACAGAATTAACTCCCTCGTGATGTCCCGCCACGCGCGGCAGCGAGCGCTTCTGTGCCCATCGACCATTGCCATCCATGATGATGGCAATATGCTGAGGGATCTCTCCTGTGTGTCGCAACTGATCCTGTAGTTTCTTGTCCTGACCTGTCGCATGAATAGGTCCCTTGGTCAATGATCCGACTCCTCAAAAGTTGATGCGGAAAAACCTGGCAACACTAGAGAATAAGTTAACCTTTTGTTGAAAAAAAGTCAATCACAAAAGGGAGAAGCTGCATTGCCCTTAACCGCCTGATCTTTCTAAAGTTTCAACTGGCATTGAAATTGAATTCTCTGAAAATCTTGTTATCTTGAGCCAGCGCGGCGGCCGGAAAAAAATATGAGAAATGAACCGCGAAGGCGCCGGGAACGCAAAAAGAATGTGTTATAGATGAAAAGAAATCAAGAAACCCATTGTTTTCTCAGCGTCCATCGCTTCTTCGCGGTGCTCCCTTTCAACAGCCTGACTCCTATGACGATGAGGAAGGCGACGTTCTCATGATCGGCAGCGAAACTTCTCCTCTTATCGTGATCGGCGGAGGCGCGGCGGGGATGGTCGCCGCATGGCGCGCTGCGTCGCGCGGCGTAAAAGTCCTGCTGCTCGAGAAGAACGCCAGGCTCGGAATCAAGCTGCTGATATCGGGGGGAGGGAGATGCAACATTACTCATGCCGGCGAAATGGAAGAACTTTGCTCTGCGTTCAAGACTAATGAGTCCCGTTTCCTGAGACATTCCTTCTTTCAGTTCACAAACACCCATCTGCTTGGACACTTGAACGCAATGGGAGTTGAAACCTATGCGCGGGAAAACGGGAGGGTCTTTCCAACGAGCGGGAAAGCGGGAGATGTCGTACACGCATTGCGCCTGCTAGTGGAACGTGCCGGCGCTGAGATCGTTCTCTCGACACCCGTCGAGGAGGTTCTGGCGGATTCCAAGGGTATTTCCGGTGTGCGAACCGCCGGCGGAGTGCTGCAATCCCGTCGTGTCATCATCGGCACGGGTGGATCTTCATTTCCGAAAACAGGAACGACGGGAGACGGTTTCGGATGGCTTATGAAACTGGGTCACACGATCATTCCTCCGCGACCAGCGCTGGCCCCGATCCATCTTGATCCGACACCGCCGCATGCATGGCAGGGAGTTCCCATTCGCGACTGCGTTGTCAAAGGCGAGGCAGCCGGGATAACACTCGCTTCTGCACGGGGTGATCTCCTCTTCACACATCATGGAATCTCCGGACCCGCAGTCCTTGCAGCAAGCAGGGAGGCTTTCCTCGTATGGGAAGAACACCATCACCTCGACATCGCGATTGACCTCCTCCCCGACAAAACCGATTCCGAGCTCGAAAATGAACTCAAGGACGAGATCGCCGCAAACGGAACGAGAGCGCTGGAGACTCTTGTTGAATTATTCATGCCGCAGCGGCTCGCCCCGTTTCTGCTTCGGGACGCCGGGCTGGATGGATCAAAGAAATGTCATCAGCTGAAAAAGGAAGAACGCAGAACCGTCGCGGCCACACTCAAACGATGGCGCGTCGGGCAGGTGAAAGAAATTCCGCTGGAAGCAGGGGAAGTTACCGCCGGGGGAGTCGATCTGAAAGAAGTGGATCCGAAAACCATGAAGTCACGGCTGATCAACGGATTGTATCTGTGCGGAGAAGTTCTTGATATTGCCGGGCCGATAGGCGGGTACAATCTGCAGGCGGCATTTTCCACGGGGTACGTTGCAGGGGAATCCGCAGCGCCAGCAGGCGAGAGCGGTTCGTGACCAACCGGAGCCGCTCTCGCTGTTCCTGTTTATTTCTTCGGCTCCAGTGGTTTTGTCTTCGGCAAAGCTTTCTCGCCGCCGGTTGAACTTAGTTTATATTTGAATGGAATTGTCACCCACACTTTGACCGGCTTACCGTTCAGCATCGCGGGGGTGAATTTCCATTTCTTCGCAGCGCTGATTGTCGCCGATACCAAGTCTGCGATCGCCTTGTAGATCCTCTCGCTGAGTCTCTGCTGCGCGAGGGAATCGATCCCCCCTGCTCTTACATCTACCCCCGCGGTCGTGCAATGAAGATTAATCAGGCTCACCGTATCTACATTCCCCCGTTCATCGACAACAAGCTTGATCCAGACAACTCCTTCCACACTGTCCTTCCGTGCCGATTCGGGGTACACAGGGGCCGGGTTGGCAGTCGGCGTTGGTTGTTTCTCGACCGGAACGAAATCCGGGGGGATGTCCGATGCCATTTTGAGTTCAAAGAAAAGAGGCCGCTCTTTTCCACTTTCGACCTGCACGTTGTTCTTTGTAACAAAGTTGTAGCCGGGGACAAGACTCGCCTGCACTTGGTAGAATCCCTTCGGCAAAGATGCGATCCTGTATTGACCGTCCTTGCCGGTGATCGCCGATTTGTCGGTCCCAAGTACTTCGACTTTTGCGCCGGCAATCGGGAAGCGAAAATCTGCATCGACGACCGTCCCGACGATGCTCCCGTCTGTCGATTGATAGACGTCCGAGAGTGCTGCGGTTGCCGGATCGGTTCCGGTGTCTTGTCCCGTCGTTTGAGACCCTGCGCTTCCTGCAATGAGAAGGGCAGCAAGAAGAACCTCAGCTAAATAATTCATGTTATCCTCCTTTGCCTAGTTCGATTTTACGGCGTTTACATAAGATCCGTTGATCTCAACCTGAGGGAGTTGAACCACGTAGACGGTCTCCTGGACTTTCTTTTCGACAACCCGTGGAGGTGAAACAACCGAGGTCGAAATTGCAGCAGTCCCGGCGATCATTGCAGCAAACAACAGCACTAATGTTGTCAGAGAAATTGAATACCGTCTCCGCAGGACTTGGGCGACCGGCCCGCTCCGCAGCCGCATTGGAAGCCGCTGCATGAGCCAATGCGGTTTTGCGACCCGGGTTCGGAATTCTGAAAAAGAACTCGCGGACGAGCGGACTATTGAATTATGCAGCCGCATTCCGGATCTGTAAAATGTCCGGCATTGAGGGCATGAACTTAGATGGAGAAAGAGTTCAGCTGAGCCGGTTTCGTCCAGCTCAAGATCCAGCAACTCGCTTGTCTTGGCTTCAGCTTCCTGGCACTTCATCGCTATTCCCTCGTCTCATATAATGGTTTTAGTTTTATGGTCATCGCTTTTCTCGCTTTGAAGAGGCGAGATTTTACCGCCGCGATTGTCGACGATGTAATGACTGCAATTTCACCGTACGAAAAATCTTCGTATTCCCGTAGAACAAGAATCTCGCGGTATTCAGGCTTCAGTTCCTCGAGCAAATGTTGAACGATCTCACTCTCCTCGGCACGAAGCAGCAGCTCCAGCGGCGTATCATTGTTCCAGACCTGATCATCGTCCTCGAGAACGATGGTTTTCTTCTTTCGGAGCAGACCATACGCTTCGTTTCGGGCGATGGTGAAGATCCAACTCCGGAATGATGTGCCGTGTAGAACAGCATGGGCCTTTGTGTGGACTTTCATTAGCGTTTCTTGAACAACATCTTCAGCACTCTGCCGATCTCGAAGAAGCCGGAGGCAATAGACGAAGAGGCGTGGGGCATACGTCTCGTAGAGCCCCTCAAAGGCCCTGGAATCGTTCCGATTGATTCGCTCTAGAAGTTCTTCATCCCCGAGGTGTGGCAAAGTGTGTCTCAATCCATTGGAATGAGTATGAGTTGTTCGCCTGTGCCTTATAGAGAAGATGCATCTGGGAGGTAAAAGTTGCTGCTTCGGCGAGGAATAATTGAAGGGGATCGAAGATGATACGGAACCCCGTGGAGAATCGATTTGATCAGGCCTTTTTTCGGGCCGCGTAGTCCCGGAATGCAAATCCTTCGTGCTTCTCTTCATTGACAAGCGAGAAGCGTGAACCGATGAGGCGTTCGTAGCTGGGAAAGAAGACGTCGCCATCCAAGTCATTGTCGACATAGGTGAGCCGAAGCTCATCCGCATGAACCAGAAACTGCTCGAAGATCTCTCCCCCGCCGATCACAAAAACATTCTCCTCCTCCTTCAGTGCGTCGAGCGCCGTACCGATTGAAGAATAGGTTTCGACGCCGGAGATATTTTTGGACGTAAGCACAACGTTCCGCCGGTCAACAAGCGGCTTTCCCATTGACTCGTACGTTTTTCTTCCCATCAGGACAGTGTGTCCGAGTGTCAGTCGTTTGAATCGCTTAAGATCTTCAGAGATATGCCAGGGGAGACGTCCATCCTTGCCGATGACTCGTTTTTTATTAAGAGCGGCGATGATAATGATTTTCATGGGCAAGGGTGGAGTTAGGGGTGGAGACTACTGGGTTACGGGGTTAAGGGATTTCGGGATTACAGAATTGCAAGATTACAAGATTACAACATTGTTGGTACAATGACCCAAGAGTGATGCCTGCAATCTTGTAATCTTGTAATCTTGCAATCCTACAATCTCCATCACACCGCCACTTCGAACTTAATCGGCTCATCGCACTCGTAGCCGACGAGAGAGAAGTCCTCGTATTGGAGCTCGTCGAGCGGCTTTTTGGCGATCAGAAGTTTGGGTCGCGGTCTGGGGGTCCGCTTCAGCTGCTCTTTAAGTCCCGCGACATGATTGACGTAAATGTGAGCATCGACGATCGTGTGGCTGAAATAACCAACCTCGAGGTTGACTTCCTGGGCGATCGCCTGTGTAAGAAGCGAGTATGCCGCTATGTTGAACGGGATGCCGAGCGCGATATCGCCGGACCGCTGTGTGAGATGGCAATTGAGTTTGCCTTCTTGCACATTGAACACGAACGTGTAGTGGCACGGCGGCAACTTGCTATGCAGCGCATTTCCCGGCTCCCACGCGCTGACCACCATCCGCCGCGAGGTGGGGTTGGTCTTCAAAAGGTTGATGACTTCGGCGATCTGGTCAACCTCTTTGATCTCGTATTTTCCTGTCGCGAGGTTTATCTGCGCGCTCGGGAAACGTCGCCAGAAACGTCCGTAGGCCGTCTCGAGATTTCCGTTGCCGTCTGCCCACGCGTCCCAGATTTTCGTCTTCTTCTGGAGATTCCGGATATGGTCTTCGCCCGAAAGATACCAGAGAACTTCGTAGAATAGAGATTTCGTCTGCATGCGCTTCGTCGTGAGAAGCGGATATCCTTCACTCAGGTCGATGGTGTAGTGCTCGGCAAAACATGAGAGCGTATCGACGCCGGTCCGGTTCTTTTTCAATATTCCCTTCGAGAGGACACGGTCTACGAGGTCGAGGTATTCTCTCATCGCTTCTCCATTATGAATTTGCGGGGTTGTTGCACAATCATAAATACTTTCATACTGAAAATCAAGCGCGGCACCGATCCGTTCATTCGACACGCCTCGCTCTCGGAAAGGGAGTAATTTGCCCTTTCAAACTTTTTGCACTATCTTCCCCGAAGGCAGAAAACACTGTCTTACTTCATTGCCCGAGATCCCGAAACATGGGATCCTAACTCACGACGAATCCAACCTTTCCCTTAAAGTATGTCCTCCATACCGCAGGACGAGAAACTTATTCGATCGCTGCAAACCAGCTGGCGGAAAGAGAAAGCAGGGGCAGAAACATACCGCACGCTCGCTTCGCGCGAACGAGATGAGAAACAAAAGGCAATCCTGTTGAAACTGGCCGAGGCCGAGGAGCAGCATGCAGTGAAATGGGAAGCGCGGTTGAAGGAACTTGGTGCGGCCCCCCCTGCTAAAGTTGACTCTCCGCTCGAAAAAATGAAACGATGGATACTTGTTCGCACCGGTACTTCGAACGCCGTCCAGCGTCTCGAAGAGCAAGAGGATCGCGATACGGACCGCTACGAAGCAGAAGCTGTCCTTGCCCAAAGTCCTCAAGACAGCGCAGCGATGAATGAGATCAAGATCGAAGAAAAAGTCCACGCCAAAGTCCTTCATTCGATGACGGAGGATGAGCTCCCTCAGGCAAAACTGGAAGCCATTTTCAAAAAAGAGAAATGGCACGCCGGACATTCCGGCGGCTGGATCGGCCAGGCAGTGTATGGAGCCAACGACGGCCTCGGCGCGGTATTTGGGATTGTGACAGGAATGGCCGGTTACTCCGGCGGCGGATACGTCGTGTGGGTCGCCGGCGTCGCCGGTACCCTTGCGAGCGCGCTGTCGATGGGTTCCGGCGCATATCTAGCCCGGAAATCGGAGCGCGAAGTCTACGAAGCAGAGCTTGACCGTGAACGGCGGGAGATCGAACAGAATCCGGAGGAGGAAAAGCAAGAGCTGGCGCTCTTCTATCAACTGAAGGGCTTTACCGCTGAAGAGTCGGCAATGATGGCCGAACGCCTGACGCAGAACCCAGAACAATTCCTGAAGACATTGGCCCACGAAGAACTGGGGCTATCATCAACCTCCTTTCCCAACCCTGTAAAGGAAGCCTTTTCGGCATCGGCTGCCACCGCCGCCGGAGGAATTATTCCTGTAATCCCCTTCCTCTTCTTCACAGGCACTCTTGCGATCATCCTCAGCCTGATTATCAGCACCGCAGCCCACTTCCTTGTGGGTGTGCTGAAGACAATTGTCACGGGTCGCAGCTGGTGGCGGAGCGGACTTGAGATGACTCTGGTCGGCTTGCTCACCGCTTCGATCGCGTACGGCGTCGGCGTGCTCCTGAGCCCGGGGGGACATGTGTTGCCGTAGGTGTGAAGTACAGTTTGTCATTTCCCTAGCGGCTTCCAGCCGCCTTGGGAGTTGACGTTGCCAATCAAATAAATTCAATCAGTAGCTGAAGAGCTTGGCGGTCGTATGAATCATGCCGATGAGGCGGTCATTGTCGATGCCGTACGCAGTCCGATCGGAAAATATGGAGGTGCGCTTAAGGACTTCCGGGTAGACGATTTGAGCGCTCTTATATTGCGCGCCCTGGTGGATCGTAATAATCTTGACCCTGCAGTCGTCGACGATGTTATTTGGGGATGCGCAAATCAGGCGGGCGAGGATAACCGGAACCTGGCCCGCATGGCTCTGTTGCTGGCTCGTTTTCCATACTCGGTTCCAGGCTCAACCGTCAACCGCCTTTGCGGCTCATCCCTCGAAGCTCTCATCCAGGCCGCGCGTGCTATTTGGACCGGTGATGCCGACGTGATCATCGCCGGGGGAGCTGAGAACATGAGTCGGGCGCCCTTCACAATTGCTAAGAATACTTCGGGGAGGATGCTCTACGGGAACCTGACTGCTTATGACACGTCCCTTGGATGGAGGTTCCCAAACCCCGAAATGGCTAAGATGTTTCCGCTCGAATCGATGGGCGAGACTGCAGAGAATGTTGCAGCTCGATTCGCAATAAGCAGAAGCGACCAGGATGATTTTGCTTTAGCGAGTCACAAAAAAGCGGTGGCTGCCCGCTCGAAACTCACCAGGGAAATTCATCCCCTGGAAATAAAAACAAAAAATGCAGGTGTGACCGTCGCGGTCGATGAGGGGCCGCGGGAAGACACCTCCCTGAAGAAACTCTCCGGCCTGAAACCAGCCTTCCGTGACAACGGAACCGTGACTGCAGGAAACTCTTCTTCGTTGAACGATGGCGCAGCCGGACTCCTTGTGATGTCCGCGGCAAAAGCCAAAGCTCTTAAAATGAATGCTCTCGCCCGGGTGGTGTCTGCCGGCGTGGCTGGGGTTGATCCACGATATATGGGCATCGGACCAATTCCGGCTGCGCAGATGGCGCTCGCGAAAGCGGGTCTGATGATCGAGGATTTGGGATTGGTGGAATTGAATGAAGCGTTTGCGGCTCAATCATTGGCAGTGATTCGCGAGCTGAAGTTAAGGCCGGAGACGGTCAACGTGAATGGAGGTGCGATCGCGCTCGGACACCCCCTCGGGTGCAGCGGCGCGCGCATTATGACGGCACTCGTTCATGAAATGCGCCGCCGGGATGTCCGCTACGGGCTCGCGACAATGTGCATAGGAGTGGGGCAGGGAATTGCGGTGATTGTTGAGATGTACGAAGTCTAGGGGATGATTCAAAATTATGAATTAGGAATTAAGAATTATGAAGGGGGACATAGTAGATCTCCGTTCACGCACAAAGAAGTTTGCACTGAGGGTTATCCGGTTATACTCAGGCTTGCCGAAACATACTCTGTCTCAGGTTCTCGGCAAACAGATTCTTCGATCGGGAACATCCGTCGGCGCCAATTATCGGGAAGCTTTTCGATCAAGGTCAAAGGCAGAATTCGTGGCCAAAATGGGAGATTGTCTGAAGGAGTTGGAAGAAACCGCTTATTGGCTTGAACTCCTTTGCGAGGGCAACATTCTGACTGCGGAAAGACCCTTCCCTCTGATGGATGAATGCGATCAACTCATATCAATTTTTGTCGCGATCATTAAGAAAAGTAAGCTCAATTCATAATTCTTAATTCATAATTCTTACTTCACTCCTCATGCTTGACTACCTCCTTTACATCAACGGCCGTTTCCGTGAGTCATCTTCACGGCAGACTTTCGATTCGATCAACCCCTTCAGCGGCGAGACCGTTGCCAGAGTTGCCCGCGCGAGTGTTGCAGATGTGCAAGTTGCGATCCAGGCGGCTCGTGAAGCGTTCGACAAAGGACCGTGGCCGCGGATGGAACTCAACGAACGTGCCTCATTCCTGAAGGCTGTTTCCGACAAGATCAACCAGAAGGCAAACGAGCTCGTGGCCCTTGAAATCGACGACTCGGGCTCCACCGCACGCAAAGCAAAAGAGGACATCTTCCTCAGCGCACGATGCATGAATTACTTTTCGAAACTTGCAGCACAGGATCTGACTTCGGAGATCGACGGATTATCCAGGCCCGGATTCTCCCGAAACATTCTTTTTCACGAACCGATCGGAGTCGTCGGCGCGATCATCCCATGGAACTTTCCGCTGAAGATGGCTGTATGGAAGCTGGGTCCCGCACTCGCCGCAGGAAATACCGTCGTCCTGAAACCCTCCGAGCTCACTCCTTGCACTGCGATGGAGCTTGCCAAGATCTGTGATGAGGCCGGCATTCCGCCGGGAGTCGTCAATATCGTCCCCGGATTTGGGGAAGATGCGGGTGAAGAACTTGTCAAAAGTTTTAATGTAGACAAAATCGCGTTCACCGGTTCTACCTCGATCGGAAAGCGCGTGATGTCGCTCGCCTCGGCCTCCCTCAAAAAATGCACTCTCGAATGCGGGGGCAAATCCGCAAATATCATTCTCGATGACGCGGACCTTGCACTCGCTGTTGACGGATCGCTCTATGCGATATTCTATCACGCCGGCCAATGCTGCGAAGCGGGGAGCCGGCTGCTGCTGCCGGAAAGCATTCACGATCAATTCGTGGAACAACTGGTTGAGAAAACGAAAATGCTGAAGCTCGGAGATCCGAAGTCCCTGGAGACCGACATGGGCACGGTGATCTCGAAGAAACA
>CAYLMV010000024.1:0-41811 GCA_964384415.1 uncultured Chitinophagaceae bacterium
TATATAAAACCATCGAAAGTTTTGACAGCACGAAGTTCGATTCCAGCGAAGAACTCCTGACTCACGTGCTGCACCGAATCGTTCAGACCGACAGCATCGAAATTCAGGGCGGGCGCGTGTGGAAACTGAACAGTTCAAAGTATGCGTACGAACTCGTCACACAAGCTGGAGCGGTTGATAAAATCAAACCTCACTTTCTTGTGAAGGTGGATGAATATCGGATGTTCAAGATTCTTCCGAAACACCGCACGATTGTGGCAAAGGAAACGAATTCGTATTTGCGGAGCAAAGGTATCTTCAAGTATTCTGCGACAGGAGTGGGTGAGATTGTGAAATTGAGGGGCGCGGACCTCTATCGCTACGTCATGTCCTTCAACACCGACCTGACCCACGACCAGGTCGCCCCGACGCTGAATATTATCGGGATCGCGGTGACCTCGATGCTTCGAAGCCGCCGCATCGAACGAAAATCCGCACAGCTCGAGAAAGACCTCGACAAAGCGCGCGAGATCCAGCGAAGCATCCTCCCGGAACACGAGCTCCGCTTTCATAATTATGAATTGTTCGGCGTTTCTGTTGCGGACAAAGTCGTCGGAGGCGATTTTTTCGATTATATCGTGAGCGATGAGAAGGACCGCGTCAGCATTGCTATCGGAGACGCTGCCAGCAAGGGAATCTCGGCGGCGGTGCAAGCCCTCTATGTCTCCGGCGCCCTCCGGATGGGGGCATCGTATCAGACAAAAATTCCGGCGCTTATCAGAAGCATCAACACGCTCGTCCATCGCACATTCACGGACGATAGGTTCCTCACCCTCTTCTACGGCGAGCTTATCGAAGACAAGCAGGGGCTCCTGGTATACGTGAACGCCGGCCACCCGAGCCCGATCCTGTACCGCGCGAAGACCGAAGCAACGGAATCATTGGGCTCGACCGGAAATATCATCGGCCCCTTTCCGGACCAGATTTTTCACAGCGAAGGGGTCATGATCTCCAAAGGCGACATCCTTTTGCTTTTCACCGACGGCGTTACCGAAGCGATGGACGGCAGCGGAGCTCAATACTCAGAGAAGCGCCTGGTCGAACGGTTGGTGGAATTCAAAAACCAGAAGGCAAAAGACATCGCCCGGCTGATCGTGGAGGACGTTCAGAAGTTTAGCTCGAAGAGCAAGTATTCCGATGATAAGACCGTGGTGGTGATAAAAAGGGTCAAATAGAAGTTATACGTTCTACGTTTTACGTTGTACGTTTTGGATTCGGGGCTCGCAGGCGCATCAGGTCTTCGATGGTATTTGTCTCCGCCGGGGATTCATTCTGATAAAACGTTTATCTTCACCTCTTCGATAATGAATCAATCGCACTCATCATCCAATCAGCTCAAGCCCCCTGTTGCGAAAAAAGTGCCGAAGATCGTTCCGGTGCATGACGATGTACGCATCGACGATTATTTCTGGCTGCATGAGAAGACCAGCCCGGATGTCATCGCATACCTCGACGCCGAGAACGCTTATACTGATGCAGTCACAAAGCCGTTGGAGAATTTTCAGGAAAAACTCTACAAGGAAACCCTCGACCGGATCAAGCAGACAGACCTCAGCGTTCCATATAAGTACGGCAATTATTGGTACTACACCCGCACCGAAGAAGGAAAGCAGTATCCCATCTATTGCCGCAAGCTTCAGACCATGGATGGAGAAGAACAGGTCTCCCTTGACCTCAACATCCTTTCCGAAGGACACAAATTTCTCGGGCTGGGAGTCTACAAGGTGAGCGACGACGGTAATCTGCTCGCGTACTCGCTCGATACGACGGGTTTCCGCGATTACCGGTGCTACATCAAAGACCTTCGAACAAACGAGAACCTGCCTGAAAAAATCGAGCACGTCAGTTCAGTTGAATGGAGCGACGACAACGGGACGCTGTTTTTCG
Organism: uncultured Chitinophagaceae bacterium; assembly: GCA_964384415.1. Taxonomy (GTDB): domain Bacteria; phylum Bacteroidota; class Ignavibacteria; order UBA10030; family UBA8401; genus JAGVPT01. The sequence goes on from CAYLMV010000024.1 coordinate 1,927, forward strand.
TGAGGGAAGATCGGGCAAAAAGGCCGTACAGATTGCATCGCCACCGCCTCGGCACTTCAGACGAACATCTCATCTACGAGGAAAAGGATGAATTGTACAAAGTCTGGGTGAGCCGCTCCAGCGATCGCAAATACCTTTTTCTCGCTACTGAAAGTTCGGTCACGAGCGAAGTCCGGTATTTGGAAAGCAGCAGGCCCGCCGGAGAATTCCAACTGTTGCTCGCCAGAGAAACCGACCATGAGTACTCGGTCGATCACCGGGAGGGGCTCTTTTATATCCGCACCAACAAGAATGCGAAGAACTTCCGGTTAGTGACAGCGCCAGTAAAGAATCCGCTGCCTCCGAACTGGAAAGAGATCATCCCTCATCGTCCAGACACGGAACTCGAAGGGGTTTCGCTTTTTAAGAATCACGCAGTGTTCAGCGAACGGAAGAACGCTTTGAACCAGCTTCGTGTGCTGGATTTCCGTACCGGAACGATCCGGGAAATAGTATTTCCCGAGCCGGTCTATTCAGCGTTTCCAGGCGCAAATCCCGAATTCGACACCTGCAAATTCAGATACAGCTACCAATCCTTCATCACCCCGACATCGGCGTTTGAATACGACATGGATTCGGGAGCCAGCGTTTTGCTGAAGCAGACGGAGATCCTGGGCGGATATGATCCGGCACTCTTTGTTTCAGAACGGCTTTCGGCGAAAGCATCGGACGGATCCCTGATTCCGATTTCGCTCGTCTACAGGAGAGATCTTAAGCGCGATGGAACGAGCCCGCTGCTCCTCTACGGTTATGGCTCTTATGGGATTTCGATACCGGTGACATTCTCTGTGCCGCGGCTGAGCCTGCTGGAGAGGGGAGTCGTCTATGCGCTGGCACACATCCGCGGGGGCGGGGATATGGGTGAACAGTGGCGCGATGACGGAAAGATGATGAAAAAGAAAAATACCTTTACCGATTTTATCTCCTGCGCCGAGGAGCTGATTCACAAAGGCTATACGGTGCGGGACCGGTTAGCGATAGAAGGGGGAAGCGCCGGCGGTTTGCTGATCGGCGCGTGTCTCAATTTGAGGCCGGACCTATTCAAGGCGGCCCATCTTGCCGTTCCATTTGTGGATGTCGTCAACACGATGCTCGATGCGTCGCTTCCTCTGACCGTGGGGGAGTACCTTGAATGGGGCAATCCCAACATCAAAGAAGAATACGATTACATGAAAACGTATTGCCCCTACAGCAATATCAAAGCAGCAGCGTACCCGGATATCCTCATTACAACTTCTCTTAACGACAGCCAGGTGATGTACTGGGAGCCCGCAAAGTACACCGCCAAACTTCGCGCTATGAAAACCGATTCGAACATCCTTGTTCTTCGAACGAATATGGGAGCGGGACACGGCGGGGCGTCGGGAAGGTACGATGCGTTCAGGGAACAGGCGTTCGTGAGTGCGTTTTTGCTCAACGAGTTCGGGATCCGCGAGTGATGCCGCACACCGCGATGCCGTGACTCCTGGTACAATGCGGGAATTATTCATATCCAAGACAATTCGTCATGGCGTCACCCGCTCATTCGTTTGATTCTCTATTCCATAATTTCTATATTCAGCATGATTTTAGGTTGATGCGTTTCATATCCCCAACAGCGGAGGTCTTATGAAGTTCAAATTAATAGTCGTGACATTGCTTCTCAGCCTTGTCGGACTTCTCTCGACTGCAAATGCAGACCTGAAGAAACGGATCGCGGTCTCCCGGTTTGCCGACCGGTCGGGCACCGGCTACAACCATGTCGGGGACGGAGTGGCCGATATGCTGACCACGGCATTGGTGAAATCCGGCAAATTTATTGTGATCGAACGTGCGGAATTCGACAAAGTGCTTGACGAACAGAAACTCGGGCAGGCCGGCGTCGTCACTCCGGAATCGGCGCCAAAAGTAGGGAAGGCTCTGGGAGTGGAATTGCTCGTTATTGGGAGCGTAAGCGAATTCGGGACGAAAGAAAATACCGTCTCCGGCGGGATTTCTATGTTTGGCGGAGGCATCACGAAGAAGACTGCCCGGGCGGCAGTTGATATCCGGCTCGTCAACACAACAACCGGAGAGGTGGTCGCCGCCGAAACCGAATCCGGCAGTGAATCGACGACGGGACTGAGCGTGCGGTATGAAGATATGGATTTCAGCAATGCGAACAACTGGAATACGACCGATATCGGCAAAGCCTGCCGTGAGGCGGTAGATAATTGCGTTGAATTAATTACAAAGAACTTCACAAAGATTCCCTGGTCGGGGAGAGTCCTCAAGGTCAATGCGGACGGCACGCTGCTGATGAAGCCGGGTTCGGAAGGAAACGTCAGTGTCGGCGACGAGTTCGAAATTTTCCGCATGGGTGAAGAGGTAAAAGACCCCGATACCGGTGCGTCACTTGGTGCGGAAGAAACAAAAGTGGGAGAGATCAAAGTGACCGACGATGCGCTGCAGGGCAAAGCAAGCAAAGCAAAAGTCCTTTCCGGCGCGGACATCAAAGCGGGAGATATTGTGAGGCAGAAGAAGTAGCTCAGTGATCAGTGAGCAGTAATCAGCAATTGTAAATTGCCGATTGTAAATTGAAATTCGGTAGAAGATGAACTCATTTGAATGGACGCCAGAGCTGCGGTTTCTCGTTGCCCTGGCTCTCGGATTTCTCGTCGGTCTGGAACGCGAGAGCACGAAGATCGAAGAACAGAAAATGGTCTTCGGCGGAGTCCGCACGCATCCCATCATCAGCCTTATGGGATTCGGGTGTGCGTGGTTCTTCAAGATAGGCGCGACGCTTATGCTGCCGGTGGGATTGATTTCCATCGCGGCGCTGACGTCGATCGCCTATATCGCTAAAATCAAAGTCGAGCGTTTCGGTTCCACAAGCGAGATCTCCGCTCTCCTCACCTTCGTCACGGGAGCCCTCGCCCTTCTCGTCGACGTCTGGATCGCAATGGCGATCGGCGTTGTCAACACCATTCTCTTGTCGGAGAAGGCCGCACTGGAGTCGTACGTCGAGCGGCTGAACAAAGTGGAATTCCTCGCGACGATAAAATTCCTCCTTGTTACCGTTATCATCCTACCCGTTCTCCCGAACCAGGAATACACCAGATTCAAGCTCAATCCGACCGCTATCTGGCAGATTGTTATTCTCGTTTCATCGATTGGGTTTGTCGGATATTTTCTTTCCAAGAAATTCGGCCAAAGAATCGGCATGTGGCTCTCCGGGGCTTTGGGGGGAATCATCTCCAGCACTGCGCTAACGATGTCTGTTGGAAGAATTGCAAGGAAGCACCCCGCGCGTGCACAGGAGGCTCTCCAGGCTTCCGTTCTGGCCAGCAGCGTGATGAACCTTCGCGTCCTTGTTCTGATCTGGGTCATTAACTCCAGCATCGTATCCCTGTTGGCGTGGCGATTGGTCATACTTTTTCTGATCGGAGTTGCACTTGCGATACGGATCATGTGGCGGAATGCGTCGAACAACGAAGAAGGAGTGCCGGTATTACAGAACCCGTTCGAAATTCGTCCGGCCATGGGCTTCGCCGCGTTGTTTGTGATCCTTTCCGTGCTGACGCGCTTCGTTCAAACAAGCCTTGGCGATGGCGGTGTGCTTGGCCTCTCCGCGGTCGTCGGCGTCACGGACGTTGTGCCGTTCATCCTCTCGTTGATCCAGGGAGCCGACCCTATGTCAAGAATTATCGTTCCCGCCATTGTCCTGGCGATGATGAGCAATACCATCGCCAAGGGGATCTACTTTGCGGTGCTTTCTCCGACCACCCGGAAAGAGACGATCATCACCTATTCGGCCTGGTCATTGCTTCATGTGCCGCTCATCTTCATCCGCGTCTGAATACTCTCACCCCGTCATCCATTTGCACTAGTTTTTTTCAATTATGAAAAGAATCAACTTTGTCATTTTCTTCTCAATCGTACTCGCGGTCTACGCGCTCATCAACTATTATATCTTCATCCGGGAATGGGAGGCGGGCGGACATCTTGCGTCATGGAGAGGCGTCTACATTGCGGCTTTTCTGTTTCTCTCCCTCTCATATCTTGTTGGAAGATTGATGGAGCGTGTCGCCTTGACGTGGCTGAGCGACCTGCTCGTGATGCTCGGCTCATTCTGGCTTGCTGCGATGGTCTACTTTCTCCTGTTCGCTTTCGCGATAGATATTCTGCGGCTTCTGAACTATTTCCTGCACTTCTTCCCGGCATCACTCTCCGTTAACTCCGAACAAACGAAGGAAATAACTTCGCTTGTCGTTCTCGGCATCGTCGCCATCATTGTCCTGGGTGGATACCTCAACGCCCGCATGCCCCGGATCAAGACGCTCAACCTCACGATTCCCAAGAATGGCCGCTCGCTGAAATCGCTGAACATCGCCGTGGCCTCAGACATCCATCTCGGCACAATAATCTGCAAATCGAGACTGGAGAAGATTGTTTCGTTGATGAATTCGCTCGACCCGGATCTCGTGCTGCTGCCGGGGGATGTTGTCGATGAAGACCTCGGACCGGTCATCAAAAACAACCTTGGAGAAACGCTCCGTAAGATCCGCTCGAAATTCGGAATCTTCGCGATTACTGGAAATCACGAGTACATCGGCGGCGTAGAACCGGCATGCCGTTATCTTTCCGATCACGGCATCACAATGCTTCGCGACAGCAGCGTGAAAATTGCCGACAGTTTCTATATTGTTGGAAGGGAAGACATAAGCATTCGCGGATTCGCCGGGAAAACGCGCAAGCCGCTGGAAGAGATTATGTCCGGGGTCGACAGAAGTTATCCGATCATTCTGATGGACCACCAGCCGTTTCGTCTTGAGGAAGCCGAGACCCACGGCGCCGATTTGCAGCTCTCCGGCCACACGCATCACGGACAGTTATGGCCATTCAATTTTATCACAAAAAAAGTCTATGAGCTGAGCTGGGGCTACAAGAAAAGAGGGAACACTCACTACTATGTCTCCTGCGGCGTCGGCACATGGGGCCCTCCCGTGCGAACCGGCAACAGGCCCGAGATACTGAATATTAAACTGACTTTTGTTTGAGACAACATTGGGAGGTCCGGAATGAAAAGCTCCTTGAAAGACAAAGTGGTATTCATCACGGGGGCCAGCCTCGGTATCGGAACTGAGACGGCGTACAAATTTGCCGGGGAAGGGTGCAAACTGGCGTTGACGTACTACCTCGATAAAGAGAAGGCCCTTCGGGTTTCCGATCAATGCAAAAAACTGGGCGCCTCCGAAGTGCAGCTCATTCATCTCGATGTCTCGGACAATGCAAGCGTTATCGCCGCCGTCAAAGAGGTCGTCCAGCGATTTCACGAAATCTCAATACTCGTCAACAATGCCGGCGTTATTGTCTGGAAGCAGTTGAAGGACCAGACCTTTGAAGAGATCGAGAGTCAAATCCGTACAAACCTGGAAGGACTCGTCAAGGTAACAAAGATGTGCTTGCCGCATGTGAAGGATGTGATCATCAATTTAGGGAGTGCCGCCGGAAAAGCCGGGTACGGGGACCTGACAACGTATTGCGGTACGAAATTCGGGGTGCGCGGATTTTCAGAAGCGCTCGCCCAGGAATGCCCCGGCATGATGGTGTATACGGTGAACCCGGGGGTCACCGCAACGCGCATGAACGAATTCCAGGGAATGCCGCCGCAGGATGTCGCTTCTGTTATCCTGAAGACCGCCAAGGGAGAGTACAAGCTGGAATCGGGTTCGGATGTTGATGTCTGGAAAGTCCTCCCCCGCTAGCCATTTATTGAAATTTTCCGTCGCGTCTAAATCGCAGGCCGGACCAGTCCCTTGACTTTTACCCCCATTTATTTCAAATTGACCTGATTTTTTCCTGCCGCCCTCGTTGCCGCTCAACACGCACGTAAAAGAAAATAGCTCGGCCGAATTGCCATGGCCGATCATCTCGTAGATTAATGAATAGGGTCGCACCATGAGAGAAGGTACTTCAACTCCTCCCGAAGTGCATCAGATCAAAAATGTTTCACCCTCGGTTTCCCCTAAGCCTCGGCTCGATTCGGTCGATTTTTTACGGGGAGCCGTGATGATCATTATGGCGCTCGACCATACCCGCGATTTCTTTTCCTTCTATCGTTTCGACCCGCTGGACCTGACCCGGACTTCCGCGGCTCTTTTCCTGACCCGCTGGATCACTCACTTTTGCGCTCCGGTATTTGTTTTTCTTGCAGGCACAGGAGCATTTCTTTCGACATCGCGGGGCAAGACAAAACCGGAGCTCGCAAGGTTTTTGCTGACCCGGGGACTCTGGCTGATCTTCCTGGAGTTCACCGTCATTCGTTTTGGCTGGCTTTTCAACGTCGACTACTCGCTTTCGTTCGGGCAAGTGATCTGGGCTATCGGAATCTCGATGATCGCATTGGCAGGATTAATTTTTCTTTCCATCCGGGCTATCGCCGTATTCGGCATAGCGATGATAGTGCTGCACAATTTTCTGGACGGCATCACTCCTGGGCAGATGGGAGTTTTCGGATGGCCCTGGCAGATTATCCACAGCGGCGGCGTCATTGTCTTATCTTCGGACACCATCTACGTGGCGCTATATCCGCTTATTCCCTGGGTTGGCGTCATGGCGACCGGGTATGCCACCGGATCATTGCTCGTGAAGGATGAACCAGTTCGAAGGAAGATCCTTTTGCGTCTGGGGCTCGGAATGATTCTTGCCTTTATCCTGCTTCGTGCGAGTAATATCTACGGCGACCCGGTCCAGTGGTCGACCCAGAAGAATTTCGTCTTCACAATTCTCTCGTTTATCAAGTGCGAGAAATATCCGCCCTCGCTCCTTTATCTTCTGATGACTCTAGGTCCGGCGATCGCTCTCTTGCCTCCGTTGGAAAAGATCAAAGGCAGATTCAGCTCGTTTGTCATTACCTTTGGCCGAGTGCCTATGTTTTACTATGTCATCCATATTTTTCTCATTCACGCACTGGCAATCGTTACCGCGTACTTCAGCGTGCACGAAGTTCGGTTTCTCTTCTCGAACAATCCTCCCGGTTCATGGGGCATCCAGTTTGGGTTCGGACTGGCCGTCGTATATCTCGTTTGGGCATCTGTTGTGGCATTCCTCTACATCCCTTGCCGCTGGTTCGCTGACCTCAAACGCAGGAACAAGAGCCCCTGGTTGAGCTATTTATGAGCGAGGAAAAAGATTGTGCGCGGTGTTCATCCCCCATCCCTCATACTTCATCCCTTCCGCGCCCTGGCATCCCTCTGCAAAAAATAGTATTTTAAGAAACATTACATGAAAGAGAACAGCATCTCTTTCACATCCCATCATCCATCTGAAGGAAATTCTTAATGAAATATCCGGCATTCATCGCAACCCTCGCCCTCAGCTTTGTGTTGTTGTCGTGTCAATCCGCGCAGCATAAAGTCGAGTTGAAGACCATGCAAGACAGCGTCAGCTACGGTATCGGAATGGACATCGCAAAGAACCTGAAAGCACAAATGATCGAAGTGAATCCGGATGTGGTTGCCCAGGCGCTCAAGGATATGAGCCCGGACGGCAAGCCAATGCTGACCGACGCCCAATCGCAAACGGTCATGATGGAATTCCAATCGGTGATGATGGAAAAGCATTCGGCAAAAATGAAAGAGGCCGCGGAGAAGAACATAAAGGACGGACAGACCTTCCTTGCAGAGAACAAGAAAAAAGACGGTGTTATCACGCTCCCCAGCGGCCTGCAATACAAAGTTCTGACCCCGGGAAGCGGCAAGAGGCCGGGCGCCAAGGATAATGTCTCCGTAAATTATCGTGGATTGCTCATCGATGGAACTGAATTTGACAGCTCTGAAAAGCACGGCGGTCCTGCTGTTTTTCCGGTATCGGGTGTGATCCCAGGGCTTTCCCAAGCGCTGCAGTTAATGCAAGTCGGCTCTAAATGGCAAATTGTGGTTCCTTCTGAAATCGGATACGGTGCCCAATCGGTCGGAACTCAGATTACGCCGAACTCAGTTCTTGTTTTCGAGATAGAGTTGCTGGGAATCAAAAAGTAAGAGAGAAGAGAGAAGAGAAAAGAGATAAGAATTATTGCTCAGGACTAAGAACTAACGACCCAGGACTTAGGACCACGGACAATACCAAGACACGGCCCTCCAACAAACCGAAGAATAAGTATTCGATTATCTGGGAGACCGTGAAGCAGATCCCGAAAGGAAAGGTCGCTACGTACAGTGACGTCGCAACGTTGAGCGGCCTGCCGGGTCAGCAGCGGCTGGTGGGATACGCGCTTCACAATCTTCCGGCGAATTCAAAGATTCCATGGCAGCGGGTGATTAATGCACAAGGGAAGATCTCGCTTCCGAGGCGTACCGGAGGATACAGAAGGCAGAAGAAGCTGCTGGAGCAAGAGGGGATTGTATTTCTAAACGAAACCATCGACCTGGACAAATTCGGGTTAATGCAATCGCTTGAACGGGAATGAACATGGCGAAACAAATTCGTTTGGACGATATTGCGATCCTTCTTCAAATCTTCGGCGAGTCGTATGAGAAGCGAGCATGGCACGGGACAAACCTTCGGGGATCCATCAGGGGGTTGACCCCGAAGGAGGCGAGCTTGAGGATTTCGAAAGATCGTCACAATATCTGGGAAGTCGTGGTCCACTGCGCCTATTGGAAGTATGTCGTGCGCCGCAGACTCCTTGGAGAGAAAAAGGGATCATTCCCGTTAAAGGGGAGCAACTGGTTCAAGCGGCCGCTCCGGATGACGGAAAAGGCCTGGCAAGAAGATATAGCGCTCCTCGAAGAAACTCACCGGTTATTACGGGATGCAATCGCATCTCAACGACCTTCCGACCTCAGGAAAAAGCAATCCGGCAGCAAGTGGACGAACCTCCAGACGATCTCGGGAATCGCATCGCACGATCTCTACCACGCCGGGCAAATTCAATTGCTCAAAAGACTTCTCAGGAAACATTCGTAGACTTTAATATCGAAAGCCAATAGGAGATACCATGAAGGTTCGTCTTCGGGCAGTCGTTTTTCCAATTGTCGTCGCGTTCCGGCTCATCGCGCAGGACGGGACAAACGTTCTCGACAACAAGACGCGTGACCTCTTTCACGAATCGCTGAGCGGCGAGTTGGCAAAGGAACATGTCATCCAAATTACGCGATACCATCGCATCCAGGGATCGAGACAATACCGGGAAGCGGCCCACTACGTACTTCAACAGCTCCGGAATTACGGGTTTTCGGAGAAAGACGCGTACATCGAAACGTTCACGTCGGACGGGAAAGTGACATACCAAACATGGCAGTCTCCCTCGGGCTGGGACATTTCGTCGGCCGAGCTCCGAATGGTTGAGCCGTACGACGAGCGAATCGTCGGCTACCCGGAGATCGCGATGAGCGTGATGACGTACTCCAACCCCGGCAACGTCACCGCAGAACTTGTCTGGGTGGGAGACGGGACCCGCGATGAAGATTATGCGGGAAAAAATGTGAGGGGAAGATTGGTTCTGGCAACGGGGTACGGCGGCGCCGTTCACCGTCTGGCCGTTCTTAAGTATGGAGCCAAAGCAGTCGTCTGTTTTCTTGACGATGACCGCGCGAAGGAACATCCCGACATGCTTCAATACACCGGCATGTGGCCGAGAACCGACGAGCTGAGCCGAGTGACATTTGGGTTCAATCTTACGAACAGACAGGGGACCAAGCTCCGGGATATGCTGACGGCCGGCAAGAAAGTCGTTCTCCATGGCGAAGTGAAAGGAATCGGACTTGAGCCGTACTTTATGGATGTCGTTGTCGCGCACATCCGCGGCACCGAGCGTCCCGAAGAAGAACTTGTCTTCAGCGCTCACCTCGATCATCCTAAGGAATCTGCGAACGACAATGCAAGCGGCTCTGGCGCAATTCTTGATATCGCCCGCACATTGAAAGAGCTTACCGACAACGGACGTCTCCCGAAACCAAAACGGTCATTCCGCTTCGTGTGGGTGCCGGAGTGGAACGGAACGATGCCCTACATCGACGCGCACCCCGAGCTTGTCGGGCCGGCGCTGGGCGGAAAATTTCTCGCCAATATGAATATGGATATGGTGGGCGAGAACCTCGATCTGCTCCATTCCGAATTAGGCCTCACCCGCACACCGGACTCAAATCCCTCTGCGGTGAACGATGTGGTTGAGAACATGGCGCGCATGGTTGACGGCATGGACATCCGCACTCCGCGGGGGAGCTTGTCGGCATTCAACTATCGCATTACTCCGTACGAAGGGGGGAGCGATCATATGATGTTCATCGACAGGAAAATTCCGGGCGTGATGTTCACTCATTCGGATTACACGCATCATACTTCCGACGATACGCCGGATAAAGTTGACCCGGTTGAATTGGAGCGATGCGAAGTGATCGCGGCCGGGGCGATGTGGTATCTTGCCAATCTCGACAAGAATCAGGCGATCGACCTTGTCCATCTTACGGAGGCAAATTCCGCAAAGCGGCTTGCGGAGAAGGGAAGAAGCCTTCTGCAGACTACGGCCGTTGCTTCCGGCAAAGACCTCGCCGACGCATGGGGGAATGCCCTCTCTGCAATTTCGCACCGCGCACAGTGGGAGGAGGAGACGATCGAGTCGATTCTTACTTTCAATGCGGATAAGTCTGTGGAGAAGGAAGTCGTTTCGGCCAAAGCGGAACTCCTTCGCCAAAAAGACTACTTCGTCAGCCGCCTGAATTCCGCTGCCGATGCCCGAGGCGTAAAGGGCGACCGGCCATCAGCCGACCCTCATCCGGATCAGCGCATTCCGGTCCGGCTTACACGGGGACCGCTCGATTTCGGTCTCCCTGCAAGCAAGTTGAAAGGAAACGATTCGCTCTATTACAGTTCTCCGGAATTCACGCTCGGGGGAGATGTGCGATTCGAGTTGGTCAATTTCGTTGATGGAAAGAACTCCATCTCGGATATTCGGGACGCGCTGAGTGCAGAGTTCTGGCCGCTTGAAACGAAACTTGTGGCGCATTATCTGGATGACCTGGTCAAAGTGGGGGTGATAAAGTGGAAATAATACATCCGGTGCTATGAAGCGTCTTCTTCTCTTGGCATTGTGCGCTCTCTTTCTCTTCATGGGATCGGGAGGACAACAGGCCTCCCGCCGTGTTGAGGGAGTGTACCGCGTTTTTATGGGGAGAGAGGGCGGATGCGATGTCTGGATTGTGGATGGCGCCACCGTGAGGAGGGAACTCTACCCTGAATTCCTCTACGGCGGGAACGGTCAACGATACAGGTTTATTCCTCTCCATGAGGTTTGGATAGACAATGCCGTCGCAGCGGAAGAATACCGCTATACGTTGGCCCATGAACTGCACGAGCGGGAACTCATGGCGCGCAGCGGTTTATCATACGATGATGCCCACGACAGCGCCCTCGCCCTCGAGCGGAGCATGCGCCAATCGGATGACTCGCTGGCCAGGGCTCATGAGAATGCATTAGCGCGCGTCTCGCCTGCCGATTGTGACGGAGTAAAAGAAATTGCAGACCTCCCCGATTCGATCTCTCTTCACGGCATCTATCGCGCGCCGCTTGGAAATCGGGGAGCAGTTGCGATCTGGATTGTGGACGGTGCCGCAGTGCGTCGCAGCATCTATCCTGATTTTGGGTTGAGCGGCAACGATCTTGCCTGCCGTTTCATTCCTCCAAAAGAAATTTGGATCGATGCACAAATATCGTGCGAAGAAACGGAGTTTTCGATAGCCACGGAGCTTCGCGAACGCGAGTTCATGGCCCGCGGAAAACCTTACGACGATGCTTACGAGGCTGCGATACTTCAAGTGATGGCAGTCAGGAGGGACAAGGCTGATTCCGCCAGTCATCGACACGGCATCGCTGTCCCGGCACTTCTCGACCGGGAAATCGGCACCGGCGACGAAAAGTAGCCCGCTGCCGTTTTCCCTCAACCCTCGTCCCATTCCTTGCTTCTCTCCCCAATAATCACTAAACTTTTCGAAGGAACGACGGCGTTCGCGTTGATGACGTTACGGGCTTCCCTTCGGTCCACTTTCGAGGAGCATTCATCATGAAACGCTCTTTCCCGAGATTACTACCCTGGTCTATCCTTCTTCCTCTGTTCCTTGCCCTATCATTTATTGGATGTTTAGTCAGCGAGACCACGCAGTTTACGATCACGATGAATGACGATGGTAAAGGCGGAACAATGGTAACCGTTATGCGTAATATCCAGTCGGAAGAAACAGAGAGCGATCGGCAGGCGAAGGATTTTGACGAGGCAATTCGTGCGTGGAAGGAGGACGATTACCTGCTGGAGCGCATGCACAACGGCCTATACGTCAAAGACCGCGCCCTCTCGCTGGAGGGGAACCAGCTCGTCTGGCGTGAGACGGCAATCTTTTCAGATCTGGGTGATGTTTTCAGGCACGAATACAAGGAAGATACGCTTCGGTTTATCATCAAGGACGATCAGAAAATTGTCGCCACCAACGGAACGGTTCTCGCAACGAAAGACAGCACGATCGTATTTTGGGCTGTCGCGAAAGCGAAAGAGATCTCGCTGACAACGAGAGCCGACAGTTTCAGCGCGAAGTCGGATTTCGCCTCGCGCTTCAAACGCTACCTGCAGGAATCCCAATAACGATTCGCATTCGTTCAATGAAATCTCGTTTCTTCTCTCGCCAGACCATCGACACCGGAACGCTGTTTCTGCTCTCGTTTGCCGCCGTCAAGCTGCTCATCCATTTCTATACCAACGCATTTGCCGGATACGGAATCTTCCGCGACGAGCTCTATTATGCCGCATGCAGCGAGCATCTCAGCGCGGGATATGTTGACCAGCCGCCGTTGTCGATATTTATCCTCGCGCTGAACAGGATCATTCTCGGCAATTCTGTCTTTGCTCTCCGGTTTCTTCCCGCAGTTGTCGGCGCCATCACAGTTTTCCTTACCGGTCGGATGACGCGCGAGCTCGGGGGAGGACGTTTTGCCCAAGCCCTCGCCTGCATTGCCAGTATCGTTTCACTGATTTTTCTCGGCAGCGATTCGATTTACTCTATGAATAGTTTTGACGTGCTCTTCTGGGCCTGGAGCGCGTACCTTCTGATCCTTCTCTTTAAAACGGGAGATAAGAAACACTGGCTTCAGCTTGGCCTTCTTCTCGGCTTCGGACTTCTGAATAAAATCAGCGTTCTCTGGCTGGGCTTTGGAATTCTTGCAGGCGTTGCACTGACGCCCGAACGCCGCTGGTTGAAGACGGAGTTTCCATACATTGCAGCATTTATCGCATTCGCACTCTTCCTTCCCTACATACTCTGGAATGCCTCCCACGATGTCGCACACCTCGAATTTATCCGGAATGCTTCGGGTCAAAAATATTCTTCCCTGACGCCGAAGATCTTTCTCATCGGCCAGATCCTGGTGCAGAACCCGGTAACGCTTCCACTCTGGATTTCGGGATTATTCGTATTCCTTTTTTCGAAGCCGGAGCACCGTTATCGTTCTCTTGGACTTTTGTATCTGGCCGCGGTTGCGATACTGTTGATCAACGGTCACAGCAAGCCTGAGTACGCTTCGCCGGCATATTCAATGTTGTTCGCGGGCGGCGCTGTCGGCATCGAACGGTGGTGCTCGCATCGGTATCTCCGGTGGTTAAAACCGCTGTATCTGGTTGTCTTGGCCGGAGGCATCGTTCTCGCGCCGGTGACGCTGCCGATACTCCCGGTCGAGTCTTACATCCGCTATGCCGATGCGCTCGGCCTCGCGCCGACGACGCCCGAAGGAAAGAAACTGGACAAGCTCCCGCAGTTCTACGCCGACATGTTTGGATGGGAAGATAAAGCCGCGGCGATCGCAAAAGTACTTCATTCGCTGTCAGCAGAAGACCAGCAGAAATGCGCGATCTTCGGAGACAACTACGGGCGCTCCGCCGCTGTTGACTATTATTCCCGAAAATACAACTTGCCCAAAGCGATCGGTTCGCACAACAATTATTGGCTTTGGGGCCCGCGCGGCTACACCGGAGCCCTGGTGATCATCCTCGGCGGCAATCTCAAAGACAAAGTCGACAGGTTCGAAAGCGTCACAATCGCGGATACGGTCAGGACAGAATATGCCATGCCGTATGAAAACAATCTGCCGATTTACGTTTGCCGGAATCTGAAAGTTCCCCTCAACCAAATATGGCCGCAGTTAAAGCATTATGAATAGGCGGGCCGGAACTGGCCGAGTATTCACATCATAGCCGGGCGCAAATCATGATCATCGATGTGATCGAGAATGCCGAAAAGTATCTCCCGCTCAATCCGCGGTTTGCCGAAGCCTTTCGCTATCTGAGATCTCCGGCCGCGAGCGCGTTGACGTCCGCCCCCGCCGACATCGACGGCGAAAACCTTTATGCTATTGCAAGCCGGAAGCCGGGGAAGCGGAAGTCCGAAGCAAAGCTCGAGGTCCATCGGAAGTATGTTGATATCCATTACGTGCTGGCCGGCGTGGACTCCATGGGTTGGAAGCCCGCCCGCAAATGCTCCGACCTGCTTTCTCCCTTCGACGAAGAAAAGGATACCGCTCTTTTCAACGACGAGCCGTTGCTTTGGTGCGACATTCCCCCAGGCTCGTTTGCCATTTTTTTCCCCGAGGATGCTCATGCGCCGATGGTTTCCGACGGGGAAATACATAAAATAATTTTAAAAGTGGCAGTCTGATGCTTTTTTCAAATAGAAAGAACTTGAAAATTCGATGAACGTTGACCAAAAGATAAGAGAAGCCGGAGTTGTAGGATGCGGAGGGGCGGGCTTTCCTTCCCATGTCAAGGCGTCGTCGAAGGCCGAAGTCGTGCTTGGAAACGGGGCGGAGTGCGAACCCCTGCTCCACAAAGATCTGGAACTGATCACGCGCGAACCGGACGCGGTTGTAAACGGAATGCAGATCTTAATGTCATCCACAGGCGCGAAGAAGGGGATCCTGGGGATCAAAAAAAAGTATGCTGAAAAGCTTGCAGGGGTGAACTCTGCGATCGGCAAGAAGGCGATTGAGTTAAAACTTCTCGGAGATTATTACCCGACCGGAGATGAATACATCCTCGTCTATGAAGCCACGAAGAAGCTGATCCCGCCCCAGGGAATACCTCTGGACGTCGGCATCGTTGTCAACAATGTGGAGACGTTGCGGAACATCCATGAGGCTTCGGAAGGAATTCCGGTGACGGCAAAATGCATATCGGTGGCCGGTGCGGTGAAGCAGCCATCCACATTCACGGTCCCGATCGGGATCAGCTTTGCCGAAGTGATCGCGGCGGCAGGAGGAGCATCCGTGCCTGAGTATGCCGTCTTCGTCAGCGGAATCATGATGGGCAAACTTTCAGGCGATATGAGTTTGCCGATTACCAAAACATGCGCTGGCTTGGTCGTTCTGCCGGTCGCGCACCGGTTGATCACTCGAAAAAGCCTTCCCGAACAAACGATGCATCGTATCGGGAAATCTGCATGCGACCAGTGCAGTTACTGCACGGAGTTCTGCCCCCGCTACCTGCTGGGGTATGACGTCCAGCCTCACAAAGTGATGCGGAGCCTCAGCTTTACGGCTTCCGGCGAGGACTTGTGGAATCAATGGGCCCAGCTCTGCTGCTCATGCGGCCTGTGCACGCTCTATGCTTGTCCGGAAGATCTCTATCCCAAAGAAGCGTGCGACAAGGCGAAGGTTGATCTCAAAGCAAAAGGGTTACAATGGGACGGCAACCGTGAAATCACCCCGCATCCCATTTACGACGGCCGGCATGTTCCTTTGAGTCAGCTCATCGGCAAGCTTGGCGTGAAAGATTACGATGTGCCGGCTCACTATCGCGAAACGAAATTCTCGCCTAAGAAAGTACGAATTCCGCTGCAACAGCATATCGGCTCTCCCGCGCTGCCGGTGGTGGCTGTTGGAAAACAAGTAAAGGCGGGGGATCTGATCGGTGAGATCCCGCAGGGAAAACTCGGAGCGAGAGTTCATGCAAGCATCGGCGGCGTTGTCGTCTCGATAGGGGATGAAATTGTACTTGAACAAAAGTAGAGAGAGGAAGCAGCATGGCAGAGATGAATTCCATCGGGTTGATTGAGCTTTCGAGCATTGCCGCCGGCTACCTGGTAGGCGATGCAATGCTCAAAGCCGCCGACGTAGAAATGCTTCTTTCCCGAAGCATCTGTTCGGGAAAATATATCGTTATGGTCGGGGGCGATGTAGCAGCCGTCCGGGCAAGCGTCGATGCGGGGAAAATCAGCGGAACCGGAATGGTGATCGATACATTTGTTATTCCGAATGTTCACGAGGATATTTTTCCGGCGATCACCGGAGTCTCGCAGGTGCAGATGCTGGAGGCGCTCGGCATCGTGGAGGCATTCAGTGTCGCGTCGTTGATTGAAGCGGCGGACGCCGCTGTGAAAACGGCGCGCGTCCGGCTGATTGAGATCCGGCTCGCCATGGCGCTGGGGGGGAAGGCTTTTGTCACGCTCACGGGGGATGTGGCCGCCGTCCGCTCTGCCGTCGACTCTGCGGCTGCGGTGTGCGCAGAACGGGGGCTGCTTGTTAACAAAGTCGTCATCCCTAATCCAAGAAAAGAACTGCTGAAAGAAATCATCTGACAGTCAACAGTGATCAGTAAACAGTAATCAGATCAGATTTTGAGAGGTTACTTACAAACTGCTAACTGTTTACTGTTCACTGATACCTGAGTAAGCTATGTCCGCTGACATTATTCTTCGAACACTCAACCTCGGAAAGCGCTACCGTAACCGATGGGCGGCGGAGGATGTCAACCTCGAAATCCACCGGGGCGACGTTTTTGGATTCCTTGGGCCAAACGGCGCCGGCAAGAGCACAACCATTCGCATGATCCTTTCGCTTATTCAACCGACGACAGGCTCCGTTGAATTGTTCGGCCACCAGCTGCAGACCGACAGGGAAAATGCCCTCGCAAAAGTTGCCGGGATTGTAGAGAAGCCGGATTTCTACCTTTACCTCACGGCCTACCGAAACATGGAAATTGCCGGATCGCTCACCCTTGGGCACACGCCTGAAAGACGGAAGGTGATCGAGGCCCTCGGCCTGGTAGGATTGTCGGACCGGGGCCAGGATCGCGTCAAAACATTCTCTCACGGAATGAAGCAGCGTCTTGGTATTGCCCAGGCACTTCTCTGCGATCCGGAACTCATCGTTCTCGACGAACCGACGAACGGCCTTGATCCGCAGGGTATGAAAGAAGTTCGTGAGCTGATCGGCCAACTCTCCAACCAGCGGGGAATCACGGTGTTTCTCTCGTCGCATCTGTTGAACGAAGTGGAGCAGGTTGCGACCCGAATGGCGATCATCCATAAAGGAAAGCTGGTCGTTCAGGGGAAAGTAGAGGAGCTGCTTCGCGAGAGCGCGAATAAAATAATTCTCGCCGTGAAACCGGAGAAGCGGGCACTCTCCGTGCTGAAGAAAATGAAGAATGTAAAAAATGCGGCGGTGATCGGCGATGGAATTACCGCGAATATTGATACAGAGAACATTCCCTCTGTCGTCACCGGACTTGTTCGGGCGAATTGCAAAATCACTTCGGTGAGGGAGCAGCGATCGCTCGAGGAGTATTTTTTGTCGGTGACGGAGTGAGGGTGCGGGAGGGAGGGGTTGGAGGATTACAAGATTATGCGGTTACTAGATCAAAGGATTAGAAGCATGTGCTTGATGAAACATCGTACTTTACCGTATCCCCTCACTCAATGTTGCAATCTTGCAATCTTGTAATCTTGTAATCTTCAAACAGAAATCCACAATTCCACCAAGCTCATGCTCAATCTAATCTACTATGAACTCTTCAAGACCTACGCAAAATGGCGCACGTACATCGGCTTTGTCGTGGTGATGGTGCTGATCCCTTTAGTGATGTGGGGAATGAAAATGGAAGGCGGAAAATTCATTCAGAACCAAATGCGGGCGCTCCAGAACGATTTCTTCATCACAGGAAATCTTTTTAACGGATGGATCATTTCAGAGCTGATCATGAACAGTCTCTGGGTCCATGTTCCATTCCTTATCAGCCTGGTTGCCGGGGACCAGCTTGCAGGAGAGGCGACCGCCGGGACGTTCCGTCTGATCTTAATCCGCCCCGTTTCCCGTACGCGAATCCTGAACGCTAAATACATTGCGACGCTTCTTTATACCACGTCTCTGATACTTTCAATTGCGTTTTTGAGCGTCGGCCTCGGATTGCTCATTTTCGGCAGCGGCGATCTGCTTTCAATGGATCGTGACACGCTGACAATACTCCCCGAGTCTCAAATGTGGTCTCGTTTTGCGCTTTCCTACGGCCTCGCTATCCTGTCGATGTGGGTTGTTGCATCGCTGGCGTTTCTCTTTTCATCGTTTGTCGAGAACGCCATCGGCCCCATTATCGCAACGATGGCAGTTATTATTGCCCTGCTGATCATCTCCAATTTGCCCGTCGACTCGTTTGAACCGATCAAGCCGTACCTTTTCACGACGTACCAGAACGTCTGGCAGCTGGCATTCAAGAATCCCATCGATTGGGCGAAAATTGGGAAATCGTGCCTCATCCTGTCGGGTTATAGTGCCGGGTTCTGGTTGATTACATTCTTTGTGTTCCGCCGAAAAGATATTCTCTCCTGACAGTGACCTTAATTGCAATCTTGATCTCAATCGTAGCCGCGGTAATCACAAACCAGTTTCACCCCAGTACGCAGGAGCGTTCATGCAGCTTCGCCAGAGCATAGCAGAAATACGAAACGGATTCCATCCTACGTTTTGGATTGCCAATGGAATGGAATTGTTCGAGCGCCTCGCGTATTATGGTCAGGCGACTGTCCTCAGCATTTTTCTCCGCGACCATCTGCATTTCAACGAAGTCCGGGTTGGAGTCCTCTCATCCGTGTTCGGGGGATCGATCTATTTTCTTCCGATCTTTGCCGGTACCCTGGCGGATAAATTCGGATTCCGCCGCGCATTCTCGATTGCATTCTTTACGCTCGCGGTGGGCTACTTTCTCATTGGCTCAACTGGAATGGAGGCTTTTCAAGGCGTCTACAAAGGGCTTCCTCTTTTCTGGGTGCTCATTGTGATTCTTGTATTGACGGCTGCCGGCGGTTCGTTCATCAAACCTTCGGTTCTTGGAACCGTGGCGGCGACGTCAAGACCGGAGACAAAATCGCTGGGGTTTGCCGTCTACTACTGGCTGGTAAATGTCGGCGCCGCAATCGGGCCCTTCATCGCGTTCGGTGTGCGCAGCGCGTATGGAATCCAGTACGTCTATATTGTCTCCGCCATTAGCTGCGCTTTGATGTTCATTGTCAATCTGATGTTCTTCAAGGAGGTGAAACCGGAGCCAGGCGCGGTCATGGATTCCCTCGGCACAAAAATGAAGAACCTTGTCCTTGTGTTGGGGAATGTCAAGTTCATGGTTTTTCTTCTTATCTTTTCATTGTATTGGATCATGTTCTGGCAGGTCTTCATTATCGTTCCGTTTTATATCAGCGATTTTATTTCGAAGGATGCACCCTTCGAGATCATCCAGTCTGCAGACGCCTGGGGGATCATCGCGCTTCAGCTCATCATCAACCGGTTCACTCGCCATATCCCGACCCGCACCGCTATCGTCATCGGATTTGCGACATCCAGTCTTTGCTGGCTCATCATAGCGCTCCATCCGACGATCTGGACGATTATCGGCGGCATTGCTGTCTTCTCCATCGGCGAAATGACCCAGGCTCCCCGTTACTATGAATATATTTCGGACCTGGCGCCGAAAGGGCAGCAGGGATTGTTCCAGGGGTATGCATTTCTACCCGTGGCCATCGCTTGGTTTGCCGGAGGGACCTTTGGCGGATGGCTCTATGCTACATTCGCCCGCGATGCATCCAATCCCGGGGTCGTCTGGTTCTCGATATTTGCCGTTGGCGTGACGGCGACTATTCTCATGGCGATCTACAACAAAGTCGTGGAGCGCCAGGAAGCTAAAAACGCATCAGCGTAACTACCGTCGAATTTACGTTCAGGAGTTCAATGAAAAAGACTATTTTCTTGTGCCTTGTGGTTCTCGGAACAATGTTTCAGTCCGCAGAAGGGCAATCGATAACGGCGGCGCAGATCCTTCAGAAAATGAGGGAGCAGTTCGAGCCGGTGAAGGACTACATAGCCACCGTGAGCATTTCGCTCGACATGGAGCGATTGCAGGCGCCGGAAATGCCTGCGACGATATATTTCAAAATGCCCGATAAAGTACATGTTGATGCGAAGAATTTTGCCATGCTTCCGCGTCAGGCGATTCCGGTCAACCCGACCCAGTGGATCGACAAATTCGACGCAACCCTCTCGGGAACGGAACATAGAGGAGACAGCACGTTCTACAAGCTGAGGCTTGTTTCAAAACCGGAAAAAGGAAAGCCGGCTGCGGAAATCTACGTTTGGATCGACGGGACCCGTTGGGTCGCGACCCGCATCGAGGCAAGTCCGTGGGAATTGCGGAAAGCTTCAGCAGAGCTCCAGTACCAACTCGTTGACAACAAAGTTCTCCTGCCCTCGAGAATAAGCGTTGTTATGGACACTCAGCAGCAGTCGGATTCCACAGCCGAGAAGAGCTACACTTCCCAGCGAATGCCCCGAAAGGGAAGCATCGTCATTCACTACACGGATTATAAGCTTAACACCAACTTCTCCGACGAGATCTTCGAGAAGAAGAAGGGAAGCCAGTGATCAGCTAACAATTAACAATCAACAATGATCATTGAAAGGCTAAGAACCCGCAACTAAAACCCTAAAACTCAGAACCCTGACCTCAGGACGTTGGACTTCGATCCTTGGACCTAGAACCTTGGACTCAAAACCTTAGTCCTAGAACCCTGGACTCAGAACCCAAGATTCACCCCCTCCTTCCGTCTCATCCCTCAACCCTCCGCCCTCCTCCCTTGACTTTTGTCTCTCTAAATATTATTTTAGGCTAAACTAAATTTAAGGATTATGCCAAGTATCAGCGTCGAGAATTACCTTAAGAACATTTATGAATTGGGAATAAGCGATGGGAAGGTCACAACAAGCCTCCTGGCTAAAAGGCTTAAGATCGCACCCGCATCGGTGACGGGGATGATAAAGAAACTTTCAAAGAAGGGCTTTCTGCATCATATACCGTACAGGGGAGTCGAGGTAACCGAGAAGGGGAAACAGTCTGCCCTCAAGATCATCCGCAAACACCGGCTATGGGAGATGTTTCTCCTCGAGGTTCTGCACTTTCCATGGGACACCATCCACGAAGAAGCGGAGGAATTCGAACATATCATGTCGGACAAAATCGAGGAGCGGATTGACGAAGTGCTCGGTTTTCCGACCGTCGATCCTCATGGAGCGCCGATCCCGCGAAAGAACGGGACGATAAAGAAAATGCATCTTAGACCATTGGAACAGGCTCGCGAAGGAACGACCGTGCGAGTGCTGAGCGTGATCGATGAGAACCCGGAGCTTCTGCAGTACGCTTCGTCGATTGGACTTTCCCTCAACACGCGAATTATTGTGAAGCAAAAGAATGCGTTTGACGATTCCATGGTGATCAAGATCGGAACAAAGGAAACAGTGATCAGCTCCAAACTTGCCCAGAATATCTTCGTCGGGGCATAAACTTATCTTCTATGATTCTCCCCACCGATAAAAACGAGCAATCGGTTTCCAACGCCGCCCCCGCTGACCCGAGAGGTGCAAGCCACCCTTCGCTTGAAGGGATGCACAGTTCGGTCGAGGTGCCTCAACAAGGCTCAGGATTTTGGAAGAACTGGCGTGCCTTTGTCGGTCCGGCGCTGCTCGTGAGCGTTGGGTACATGGATCCGGGCAATTGGGGGACCGATCTGCAGGGAGGGGCACAATTCAAATACGGGCTTCTTTGGGTTGTCGGACTCGCAAGCCTCATTGCGATATTCATGCAAGTCATCGCAGCCCGTTTGGGTGTGGTGACCGGCAAGGATCTGGCTCAGTGTTCGAGGGATTGGTACCCGCGCTGGATGCGTTGGCCAAACTGGCTTTTCTCGGAGGTTGCGATCGGCGCCTGCGACCTGGCCGAAGTGCTGGGGAGTGCCGTCGCGCTCAATCTGATGTTTCACATTCCCCTTCTCTGGGCAGTCATCATCACTGGAATTGATGTGCTGCTTTTGCTCGGTCTCCAAAATTTCGGAGTGCGCACGATTGAAGCGGTGGTCCTTCTCCTCGTTTCCACCATCGGGGTCTGCTATTTCATAGAAATTTTTGTCCTTCCTCAAACACAGCCTTCATTTTTGGAAATGAGCCAGGCCTTCTTTTCGCCGGGTCTTCGGCAGGTAGGGATGATCTACATTGCCATCGGGATCATCGGCGCAACGGTGATGCCTCACAACCTCTACCTGCATTCTGCTCTTGTTCAGAGCCGGAAATATCAGAAGGACGAGAACTCCATCCGGGAGGCGATAAAGTTTAACACCATCGATTCTGTTGTTGCGCTGACAGTAGCATTTTTTGTTAACGCCGCAATTCTTGTTTTGGCCGCGATGGTTTTTTATGGAAAGAAGAGTCTTACCGTGCCCGGCGGGACCGTTGTTGCGTTTTCCCCTGAGAGCGATTGGATTCGCGTGGCATATCTCACGCTTGCGCCGTTGCTGGGGACCGCTGCAGCCAGCACGTTATTCGCCGTTGCGCTTCTGGCAAGCGGCCAGAGCAGTACCATCACGGGGACACTTGCCGGACAGGTCGTGATGGAAGGGTTCATGCATTGGAGAATCAAACCATGGATCCGCCGGCTTATCACACGCACGCTTGCCATTCTTCCGGCTGTCTTTGTCATCGGGCTTCGCGGTGAGAGCAGCGTGACAGACCTCCTCACTCTCAGCCAGGTGGTTCTCGCTATTCAGCTTCCGTTCACTATGTTTCCACTGCTCCAGTTCACGAGCTCGCGAAAAAGAATGGGGGCGTGGAAGAACGGCTGGATCTTGATGATCACCGGGTGGGGAAGTGCAATTCTTATTACGGTGATGGATGTCTATGGATTGCCCGATTCGTTGGCGGCAGCATGGCGGGTTATTTTCGGCGGATAGTCGTATATTTGGACGAGGAACTTTGCATGTATAAAACGATTCTCGTTACTCTTGACGGCACGTCGACCGACCGGGCTATTATCGAACACATCCGGCAGCTGGCCCGGCTGCTCCAGAGCCGTGTCGTACTGCTCCACGTTGCCGATGGGTGGGCGGCGCGGACGTTTGGCCCAGATGCTGTGGGACCGGAGGTCACCGAAGACAAGGCGTACCTCGACAAGATCAGGGATGAATTCCGCTCAGATGGGATACCGACGGAGGCCGAGATGGCATACGGCGAACCGGCCGAAGAAATCGTGAAGTGGGTCAAGAAGGGGAGATGCGATCTCGTCGCGATGAGCACGCACGGCCACCGTTTTGTTGCCGATCTTTTCTTGGGAACGACGGTGACCAAAGTCCGCCACGGAGTCAGTGTGCCGGTGCTGTTGTTGAAAGCGAAATAGAACAGTTATCAGTAATCAGTAAACAGTAAGCAGTAATAAGTAATCAGGAAATAGCGATCGGCGATGAGTCATTAATTCCTTGTTTACTGATTACTGTTTACTGATTACTGTTCACTGTTTCACCCCCGCTCAACTTTCTTCACAGTAATAAGCCCTTCCCCAAGCACTTCTTTGAGATGGGGCAGAATGAGGCGTATCCGTTCTTCTTCGTCAATAAAGAGGATCATCAGAGGTCCCTCATCGGAGGCTCCGAGCTTCCGCGGATAATGAAGATGGCGTTTTTCGCCGAAGCCTCCTATCGCGCTGAATACTGTCGCCCCCTTGATGTGATGATGGAGAAGATACTTCATAATGTATTCGTGAAGGGGTTCGTCGTTGTATCGATCATCTTCATCGAGAAATATTGTTACTTCGAGCATGGCGGCCTCATGATTCCGATTTTAATGTGGGGATTTCGTCTCTCTTTCTGCGAACGAATAGAAGGTAAATGGAGGGGAGCGCCAATGGAGTGAGTACCAGGGCCGACAGAAGACCGCCGACAATCACCGTAGCAAGGGGCCGCTGGACATCCGATCCGATTCCAGTGGCGCGGGCGGCCGGTATGAGTCCGAGAAGAGCAAGGAGCATCGTCATCAGGTTCGGGCGGAGTTGAATAACTGCAGCACGTTTGACGGCTTCGACGATATTAAAGTCGAGATCTTGCACAAGACGATTGGCCCGTGAGACAAAGAGAACTCCGGCGATGATTGAGACGCCAAAGAGTGAAATAAAACCCACTCCCGCCGAGACGTTGAAGCTGTAACCGCGGATCAACAGCGCCGCGATCCCGCCGATCAGAGCAAACGGAATGCCGGCCATTGCTACCCCTACATATCGGACGTCCCGGTACATCATGAAGAGCACAAGAAAAATAATGCCGACGGTCAGAGGGATAACAACCGCCAGCCTCTTTCCGGCCCGCGACAAGTTTTCAAATTGCCCTCCCCATGTTGCCGTGTACCCTTTCGGCAGCGTAATAGCCGATGCGACTTTTGCCTGTGCCTCGGCGACAAAGCTCCCCTGATCTCTTCCTCGAATGTTTGTCCGGACGGAGATCTGCCGAAGTCCATCCTCGCGTTGAATGATCGTGGGGCCGTCGACCAACTTGATGGCTGCGAGCTGAGACATCGGAATCCGGCCGCCGGACGGCGAAGGAACAAGCAGGTTGCGGACAGACTCAATCGATGAACGATATTCGGGCGTATAACGGACGACAATATCGAATCGCCGCTCTCCTTCGTACACTTTTCCGACCGCTTTGCCCCCAATGGCCGCCTCGATCATTTTCTGAATGTCGCTGACATTGATTCCATACCGCGCGACGGCCTGCCGATCGATGTCGACGGTGAGTTGAGCCTGGTCTCCTTCCTGCTCAATGCCGCATTCGCTCGCCCCCGGGATCGTTTTGATGATGGCAAGAATCGAGTCGGCTTTTGAGCGCATGTATCTGAGATCATCGCCGTTGATGAGGATTGCCAGGTCGGCCACGCTTCCTGTGACGGCTTCGGTGACGTTGTCCAGGATCGGCTGTGAGAAGGAGAACTGAGCCCCGGGCACCGCCTCCTCCAGTTCATCCTTGATCTGAGCCAGCAATTGCTCTTTCGAGATCGCGCTGATCCACGTCGAGTATGCCCGCAGCCCGACAAAAATTTCAAGCCGGTTGGGGCCGTATGGATCGGTTCCATCGTCGTTCCGTCCCAGCTGGGTCAAAACGACGTTTACCTGTCTGTGCCGGCTGATCACACGGCGGATCACCGGGCAGTATCTCTCCGCTTCATTGAGCGATATCCCGACGGGGAAGAAGCAGCGGATATTCAAAGAGCCCTCATCTAGTTCGGGAAGGAATTCGGTTCCGATGTTTCTGATGCCGATGAAAAGAACGATCAACACGATTGCGGTGGCGGCACACACCGTAGCGGCGGAGTACCGGGTGACGATGGAAACGGCTGTGGCATATTTTCGCTCGATCCATTCGTACATTGGATTGTGCCACTCGATCCTTCCAGGATTTTCGGATTCAAAATGCTTCCGGTAGATCATCGTCATGAAAACCGGAATTGCCGTGAGGGCGAGCATCATTGATCCCGTGATCGCGTAGGCGAGCGTATACGCCATCGGAGAAAAGAGCTTCCCCTCGACTCTCTGGAACGAAAAGATCGGAAGATAGGCAAGAATGATGATGGTGATGGAAAAGAAGATCTCTCTTCCGACCTCCTGCGCTGCCGAAAGCGTAAAGCGGACGATTCCCCGTTTGCGTTCCTCTGCCGTGGCATCCCGATAACGGCGCATGATGTTTTCCACCATCACAACAGCGCCGTCGACAATGATGCCGAAGTCGACCGCGCCGAGCGAGAGGAGGTTTGCCGGTATCCCGGTCAACTTCATCATCGTGAATGCGAAGAGCATCGAGATCGGAATTGTCGTTGCCACGACGAGTGCAGAACGGACGCTGCCGATAAAAAAGATCAAAACAATAATAACGATGGAAAAGCCCTCAAACAGAGTACGGGAAACCGTATCAATGGTGTAATCGACGAGTTCGCTCCGATCGTACGTGATCTTCAGCCTAACGCCTTCCGGCAGATTGTTGTCGTTGATCTCTTTTACTCTTTGCTTCAGCGCCTCGACAACAACGGATGGATTTTCACCCCGACGCATGGCGACGAGCCCCTGAATGCTGGAATTGACATCGATGGAAGTTGAATCATCCGGCTGGAGCGTGTACCCGAGAACGCCCGCTGGAGGGAGGGGGAATTCTTCGACGCTCGCAAGATCGCGAATGAAAAGAGGAACACCATTTACGGATGTCACCACAATATTCCTGATATCATCCATCGTGTGGATCGCTCCGATCCCGCGGACGACAAATCCCTGGCCCCCTCGCCGGATGATGTTGCCGCCCGTATTGAGATTATTGGCGGTGATCGCATCAATCACGTTTTGAACGGAGAGGTTGTAACGCTGCAGTTTTTCCGGAGAGGTGATCACATGGTATTGCTTCACTAATCCGCCGAAATTCACTACATCGGCGACGCCGGAAACCTGAAGCAGCCGCGGGATAATGACCCAGTCCTGCAACGTCCGCAAGTCCATCGGAGTGTGGTTTTCGTCCGATTCAACGACGTAGCGGAATATCTCTCCGACAGGACCGGTGAGCGGACCGAGTGACGGGCTGACCCCGTCCGGGAGTGTCGCGTCGTTGAGTTTCTCAAGGACGCGTTGACGGGCGAAGTAATCGTCCGTTCCGTCTTCAAAAGTTAGTTCGATAACGGAGAGACCGAAGATGGTTTTCGATCGGCGGCTGATGACCCGGGGGACGGCGTTGAGGGCTCGCTCGATCGGGAGAGTTACCTGTTGCTCCACTTCTTCAGCGGCACGCCCCGGGAACAATGTGATCACCGTGACCTGTGTATCGCCGACATCCGGGTAGGCTTCCTTTTCCAGGTTGATCCACGACCAGATCCCGAGAACTATAACGACAAAAACGGATGCAAGAGTAGCATACCGCTGGTTAAGTGCGAAACCGAGTAAGTTGCGTATCATAGCGATTCAATAGTCATACACGTGATGGAAAAACGTAGGGAAAAATTGCGATGTCTGTCTTTTGAACTGAATGCACTCTGATATTCCAGATTCAAAAAGGAGTCAATGTGGCATTGCGACCACCTCTTAATTTCCCTCTTAAGAGGGCAGAGCGCTTGCCTTCCCTCTCCTCCGAGGAAAGGGACAGGGTGAGGTCGGTGAATCGTCTGATCCGGCAAGAATAGAAACTCACTTCTACTCAGGTGCGTGGCTTCTTCAATACCCAAAACTCAATCCTTTCAGCAACATCGCCCCCGAAGTCACAACTTTTTCACCGTCGGCGATTCCGTTGAGGATGAGAGCGTTCTGGGCGTTAGCGTTTGAAATTGTAACCTTCCGTCTGGTGAATTCTCCTTCCCCAGTCTCAACAAATGCATAGTCATCGGCATCCACCGTCACAATAGCGCTGTAAGGGAGGACGATGACGCCGCTGCGGGGATCGCCGTAGTCGACCCTGGCGAACATTCCGGGAAGGAGGCGCCCGCCGGGATTTTTAAGTGTTACGCGAACCTTGACAGTGCGTGTCGTGGGATCGACGATATCGCCGATTGCGACTGCGTTGCCGATCATCTTCTGCCCCGGAAAGGATGAAAAGTAAATATCGACGTCTTCCCCTTTTTGGACCTCATGCAGCTCAGACTCAGGGACGTCCGAAATAAGCCATGCGGTCTGGGTCTTAACCGATTCCAGTTCAGCCGGATTGAACCCGAGCGCGCGCAACCGCCCCTCCATTTCGCTCATGGCAGAGCGGGCGTTCGCAGCGTCGGTCTCCGCCTGGTTGAGGTCGCGCGATGTCGCTCCCTGGTTATCGAACATCTCTTTGACGCGCACCAGGTTCTTAGACGACAAGTCAACGTTCGAACGGCTTTGACGATACTGTGAGTAGAGCGTTGTGATGTCTGAAGACTCAAAGAGGATGATGTTCCCGGTTAGGGCGATCGCGGGGGAAATGGTAGCGACAACGCGGGCAGGTCCGATAACCGAGACGAGAACCGTTCCTTCGCGCGCGGCCGTTGTTTTGATTTGATCAAGACCGGCCGATCCGGCGGGAAAGCGGATGATCTTTCCATCCTCAAGAGTAATTGCCTTTTTGGCCGACGCCCGAGAAAGTCCTCCCGCGCTGCTCTTTTCCTGGCATCCGAACGTGGAAAGCGACAAAAGGATTAGCGTCGGTAAGAGAAGAATATTTATTGGGAATTTTTGCGCAGCGATCATAACATAAGTTCCTTATGGGTTATGCCTCTATACATCTGATTATTGATTGATGAGTGCGGTTCCGGCTGCATAATTCAAAGCCTCGAATGCATCCATCCTGTCGTTCTGAAGCTGATACAGTTGAAGCATGCTGGTTCGGTACGACTCGTAGAAATCTGTGAACTCAATGATGGTAATGTTACGTTTTCCATAGCTTGCATTCATACCGTCGACCAATGACTGATATTCGTCGGTGAACTTCTTGTCGAATGATCTGTAGAGGCTGTCGGTCGCTGCCGCCTTCCGGTATGCTTCTACTATCTCTTTCTCGATCTCGTTGCGTGTGTGCCGCCGGAGTGCTTTGTCTGCTTCGAGGTTTTGTGCTGAGGCCTCTATGGTTCCCTGGTTCCGGTTGAAAATTGGCAAATCGATAGATACGGTAAGAGCGTAATAGTCCGGTATATAGTTGCCGGCGCGCGAATAGCTTCCCCCAACGGTAACATCGGGCACACGAAGAGCTTTCTGCAGAGCAAGATTCTCTTCTTCATATCGCACCTGTGCCTCGGCCATTCGGAAGTCCGGCCGGTGTTCCACAATGTCTCCGATCATGCCGGGCAGCGCAAGGGTATCGACGCGCAGGCTGTCAAGATTGCGGCCGCCGAGTTGAGGCACATAGTAAGCTGCGGATTCCGAGCTGTCGCGCAGAAGGATACTCATTTCGCTTTCCGTCTGTGAAATTCTGTTCAGGAGTCCGAGCCGCTCGTCCTCCAACGAAAAGAGAAGCGCCTTTAGCCGAAGCACCTCCGAGAGAAGAATGGAACGTTTCTCGTAGATCGCTTCCGTCGAAGCGACTGTCTTTCTTACCTCAGGGAGGGTCTGATCATAAAACGCAAGAGACCGCTGCAGGAAATAGAGATCGAAGAAATCTGTCCGGAGCTCGAACTTCAACGCCCGAAGCGTATTGTAGAAAGTCTCCTCGGCAATCTGGGAATTGATTTCGGCCATCCGCATCTGCTTATCCCGCTTCCCGGCGAGAAGAATCAACTGCTGGAGCTGAACTTCCGTGTTGCCGGTCTTCGAGACGTCAAAATATTTATTCGTGAATTTGTTATACGCGTTCTGTTCGATCGTAATGTTTGGATTACTCCAAAGGCCTGCCTGATAGACGGCCGCCTTTGCTGCACCGATGCCATAGCGCGCGGCGAGAAGCTGGAGATTGTTTTGCACAAAAAGAGTCTCGGCCTTCTCCAGAGTGATGGAAACCGTTTCGGCTTTGTCTGAAGGAGACAGGGGTGAACACTGCCCCGTCTCAATCCAGGGAAACAGGGCAGTGATTACGATTAGTCTCAGCGTGATGCGCATATGTAATAGTCTGCAGAATTATCGGTGGCGATATCACTCATCTTCCTCAAACTAATTGAAGGCCTCTGCAATCGCAGAGAGCCAGAGGATCAGAATGAGTTGTTGATTTATCCTGCGCAGAGCGAACGATACATCGCTTCTGCTTTCGGACGTACGATTGATTGAGCTTTGGCGGAATGGCAGGAATAACACCGGATGACGCAGTCATTCCATGTCAGGCGAGGAGGACGCTAGATGAGCAAAGTACAGTTGAGGAGGTACAGAGATTGAATCGAAACTGCAGACTCGTATGCGATCGGGGTTTCGGAGAGGAGGGGAACCGACAATTCGGCCAGCGATACCGGAGCAGCCGCAAGGGAATCGCTGTCCTGGTCGTAGATAATTCTTATCGGCGCTGTCGGCTGGGGATCTTTCTTTTCCTTAGGATACCGGGGCAGAGAGTGAGAGTGAACAGGCAGACTCGCGTTCGAGGCGGTAAGGAGCTCGGATTCCGTTTGAGTAGCGTTGTCTTCGTCCGAATGGACAACGACAATTCCCGGCAAAAGGTCATCAAGATTAGCCCCGTCGGCGAACAATGTGACTAAAAAGAGCCAAATGATCGCCAGGAAGATCTTGGAGTTCTTTTGTGCGAACCGATTCATAGAACCGAAACCGCCCGGTTTATTGGTGTCCGTCAAGAAGCGTTCCAACATATAGACGCAAAAATAACTGAAATGGTTCCGCGGGTTTACTCTTCCTTCCCGTCAACCGATATGAGTTTTCCCTTCACCGACCGAATGATGGCGACAATGAGGAAAAGCGCCCCCAAAATCGCGACGACCGCTGAGCCGGCCGGAAAATCGAACTTGGTCGAAAAATAAAGCCCGAAAAAACTCCCAAGAACGCTGACCGCGATGGCGATGACGACAGACCCGGCACGGGAGCGGGACAATAGAATGGCAGCAACCGGCGGGATAATGAGATACGAGAATACCGGAATAACCCCTGCAATCCGCACCGCAAGGACGATCGACAATCCAATGGAGAGATAAAAGAGAAAATTCCACGGGTTGAAAACGCCGATATCCTTGATCTCGTGATTTTCGAATTTCTCCGTAAGCTCGAAGAACTTTTTCCGGAAGATCACGTGAACGAGGCCGATGATTCCGAACGCAACGGCAAGCGTGACAATCTGGCTTGACGTGACCGTAAAAACGCTCCCGAACAACACTTCCGAAATATCGGACTCGCCGTGAGGAGCTTTCGAGATGAACAGCACGGTGACGGCCGAAGCGACGGCATAGACGATGCCGATGATGGCTTCCTGCTTCAGGCGCTTGTCTTTTATCTTGATGAAGGAAAGCAGGAACGCTCCCACCATTGTGAAAATGATCGAGATGACGGTGGGGTCTTTCTCGAAGTAGTTGGCAACGGCGACGCCCAGCATCGAAATTTGCCCGAGCGCGAGATCGACAAACACTATTCCGCGTCCAACGACATGAACTCCCAGGTACGAAAGGAGCAAGCCCATGATGATGCTGGCTTTCAATGCGTTGAAGATGAAATCTTGAGTGAACATGTCAAGCATAGGAGGACCCTTCTATAGTCTGATGGTGAACAAAATCATTTGACTGCAGAGGCGAGCTGAGCAACATCGTAATCAAAAAGATCGAAATACGTTTTGATCCCTTCGTACGCGCCTACCGATGTGGCAAGGGTGACGACTTTGCCCCCTGCGTTTCGCGCCACGAGGTCCGCGGCATCCGAAGTAAAGTAGGGAGAGTTAATGATGATCTTCATGTTGTCTCTTTTCATTTCGCCAATGACTTTTGCCAGCTGTGACGGCGTCGGGGGGATGCCCGGTTTCGGTTCAAGGAAGTCGGTAATAATGATGCCGAACCTCTGTTCGAAATATGGCCATTCGTTGTGGTAAACTATTACCTTTGTCCCTTTAAACACCGCCGCCTTGGCAGTCCATTCCTTGATCTTTGCGTCCATCGTTTCATTGAAGCGCTGAAGGTTTGCCTTGAAGGCGTCGCGATGGTCGGGATCGAGACGGATGAGGCAGTTGTAAATATTCTGGGCAATGATCTTTCCGTTTGCCGGGTCGAGCCAATAGTGCGGGTTGCCGTAAATATGGATGTCTCCTTCGCCTCTGTTGAGGCTTGTTGGAACCTGAAGAAGGGGCACGCCGATTGATGCGTCGACGTATCCCTCTCCTCCTTTTTGAATCTTCGCGTTGCGGGCGCTGTTGAGCAGAGGAGGAACCCAACCGGTTTCAAGGTCCAACCCGACGGTAACGAACATATCGGCGTGGGCGAGTTTCAGAATGTAACTCGGTTTCGGGTCGACAAAGTGGGGATTTTGGTATCCGGTGGCAATCGCAAAAACATCCACACGGTCGCCGCCGATCAATTCGGTGATGCTTTTAAGATCGGTCAATGTGGTGACGACTTTGATCTCGCCGATTGCCATGGAGAAGAAAAAAAGACTCAGGGCGGCGGTGACGACAATGTTGCAAAGTGGTTTTTTCATTTCAGTGTTTCTCCGAGAATGGTGAGATGAAATCTTCGATTAATACGCATGCGCTCCATGCGTCCCGATCGCGAAAATCGCCCGCAGCACAACCTGGTTGGCGTTGGATCCGTAGCTTCGTACGTCATGCTGGAATTCCAGCGCGAGAATCTGAAACTCCGTCGGCTGAAAACGCACCAACAATGACGACACCCGGTCTTCGGTGCTCTTGTTTCCGGGGAGCGCGGAGTAGTCGAATCGAGCGCCAAGGAATGTTCTCTCTGCTACCTGGTTCTCGATGTAACTGTAGGCGCCGTAGGTCTGAACATCCGTCGCGGCAGGCGTGCTCGTTTTGCACAGAAGGCCTTCCGTCTGCCAGGTGAACGACTGGAAGGTATTGAATTGCACCGGCTTCCATTTATAGGTAATGTCGACACCGCCCATCGTTGTCGCATATTGCATAGCGTTGACGCCGGAGAGTCCCGAAAGGCCGAACTCCAGCGTGGCATTGTCGGTCAGCTCAAAAAAGTTTTTGAGATGACCCACGTAGAGAAGTCTATTGGCATTCCCCTGGTCGAGCGTATGATTTGCTTCGCTCCGCCCCACCTCAACATCAAGCTCCTGGTAATAGTCCCAAGGATTCGGAACGAGCCA
This sequence comes from uncultured Chitinophagaceae bacterium, assembly GCA_964384415.1. Taxonomy (GTDB): domain Bacteria; phylum Bacteroidota; class Ignavibacteria; order UBA10030; family UBA8401; genus JAGVPT01. The sequence goes on from CAYLMV010000024.1 coordinate 34,763, forward strand.
GCTCGCCGAAACTCCCTCCATAAAAAGACCTTCGTCCGAGAAGTACCGGGTAAGCATCGTGGGAAAATCGACAAAGCTGAAGGCGTGTGGATGAATCGTATTGACCTTCGTGAAGTGCGGCTTGAACTTTCCGACGGTTGCCTGAAGCTGGTAGGGGAGATCAATGGTCGTGAGCGTAGCCTCTTCGAGATCTGTGCTGAAGTCGCCGTTGACCGAATCCTTACCGAACGAAAAAATGAAATTAGCCCGGGCGTACGGATCGACCACCGATGTCAGCTGCATTTCCAGTTGATTGAAGTAGAGCTCGACGTTTCTTTGACCCACGCTGCTGTAGAGCGCGCGAAAATCCCCGATGGCGCTGAGGTCCGGGTTTGTCGTGGGCGCGCTGCGGGATGGAGCTGCCGGCGCTGGCGCGGGAGGCGGAGCCGCGGCCTGCATCTGCTGCTCGAGCTGCTTCACGAGAAGCGAATCGACTGCAGTGCTGTCCTGCTGGGCAGACATTGCAGCGCTGATCCCGACGATAGAAAACAAGACGACAATGAAATTCTTCACTAGACATTCCAGTAATCGATTGAACATCGCCGGATTAATTCCGGCGTTCAGTTACGCAATCGTGTGGATGTCCGGTGGACCGCGGTGGGAAGACGACGCTAAGAAAAGCAGAGAGTACGAGGAAGAAACAAAGGGGAGATATCCGACAACAAATTCTTCAGAAGTATCCCATAAAAAGGGAGAGGAGAGGAAAATTGCCCTGCCCGCAAAATATGAACACAACGAACACGTTTCGGCATGGGAGGCATCGGCATGTTTACAGTGCGCTGCATCGGCATGAGCAGAGACAGCCGCCCTGCCGCTCCCGAACGCCGATTCGGCGTCTCTGTGGGGCGACATGACAAGCGCAAGGCTCGAAACGTACACTGCGAGCAGGAAAACGGGAATTCTTCTACGGGGGTGCAATGGCATCGATAAAATATAAGAATTTGCCGGCACTAGTTCAATCAAATAGTTGTTTTATTCGGTAATCACAGGCGGTATCTGAGGGCCTTCTCCAGCAGGTTCCATCAGCTTTTCATGCGGATATTGCGAAAGACCGGATTATTGTTATGTTAGTATAACCCCCGCCCGGCAACGACTTGCCATTTTAATACGTATGAGTTTCTTGCGTCGACATATCAGCGCTATGTTGGTGAGTCTGCTTCTCGTCTCGAACGGCTACCTGTTTGTGCCGTGGACGGGACTGGGAATTCTGACCGGTGAGAACCCGTTGGCGGCGAGCCAGTGTTGCTGTGCTCATCCTGACAGCGGAATGTCGTGCGCATGCTGCCGTCCCACAGGTCAGAAGAGTCCGGCGGGAAACAACGCATGTTCGATCTCTTCGGCTCCCTGTTCTCTCCCCGTTGTTGCATTATCCCCTAATGTCCTAGACCCAGCCGTCGAGAGTCGTCCTTTGTTGGATGAGTACATGGACACGGCGATCTCGAAAAAGTTTCATCTTTCAAAAACGAATCCTCTAACAGGAATACGCACTCTCCCATTCCATCCTCCTCAACATTCCTGCTCTCTCTCGTAGAATACATTTGCAATTAAATTCCTTCGCTGATCAGAAGGGATATTTCCATTCTATGCTGGATTGGAGGATTCTCCATGCGGTGTTGTTTTACTGCAGCTGTTATTTTTCTGATAATTGGTACGGCCAAACAGGCATTTGCTTCTCCCGAAGATTCTCTTGTAACGCCCGCGGTGCAGCTCCCCGAAGTAACGATCACCGCTGCGCCGGTCGACCGCCAGATGCCGATGAGTTCTATTATCGTCTCGCCGCTTGTTATCCGCAGAACAGTCGCCACAGATCCATGGGATCTCTTGCGGCAAACAACGGGCCTCGAAGTCCACGAGCAGGGACAGGGACCGGGTTTCGCGTCGGATGCATCGCTGCGCGGGTTCAGTTCGGACCACTCGACAGACCTCGCCCTGTGGATTGACGGTGTGCCGATCAACGAACCGGTCAACGGTCATGCGGAGGGGTACAACGATTTCAGTCTCTTGATGCCGCAGGCGGTAAGTTCCGTGGATCTGATTAAGGGTCCGACGAGCGCGCTGTACGGAAATTTTGCCATGTCCGGCGTTGTGAACGTGAGAACGCTTGAAAAAATGGACGGGACCGATGTCTGGCTTTCGGGGGGATCATTCGGACGGTTCGAGGGGACAGCCTTGAGCGGCTACGATCATGAAGGGAGCAGTGGCGTCTTTGGCGTTCGCAGCATCCATGATCACGGCTGGAGGACAAACAGCGACTACTCGCTCGAACAGGGACATGCCCGCATTGTTCAAAACCTCTCGCCGTCGGCTACGCTTGATGGAGGTGTTGAATTGTACGGTGCCGACTGGAATTCTCCCGGTTCGCTGACGCTCGCTCAGTTTGATCAACATCAGTACGACGTCGCGGCAAATCCCACAGACGGAGGATACAAGCGGCGCGCACAAGAGCGGATCAGCCTCCGTGTTTCATCCGGCTCCTCGATGTTCTGGCGGACAACGCTCTACGCGACACAGGGGCGTTGGCAGTTGTTTCTTACAACTCCTCCCGAGGGGGGGCCTGGTGAAGGATCGGGAAGCCAAACTGAGGAGGAAGACAGACGCTTCGGTCTTGGCGCGACAAGCGCTTTCACTTGGGTGCTTCCAAGCTCTGAAATAACCGTGGGAGTTGAAAGCAGGTACGATCACTCCGACTACGAAAACTGGCTTACAACAAGGAGGATGAGAGACTCGGCTCAGCTCCTTGTTTCTGCGAAGCAGCAAACGGGAGCCTTTCTTGTCCAGTCGGAAGAAACAGCCGGGGCGGCCAGAATCACGCTCGGCGTCCGCTACGATCTTCTGAGCGCGCAATCCAACCCCATGAACGCCGGCTCACTACACAATACGAACGGAATTCTCTCTCCGAAAATTGGCGTCATGTATCTCCTCGAACAGACCATGTCGATTTATGCCAACGTATCGCGGGGGTTTCGGTCGACGGATGGAATGATCTCAGATCCGACGCTTCCGTTCATTACTGCGTGGGCGTACGAAGCCGGAACAAAAATTGATGCGGCAAAAGTGAGCGGAAGCCTTTCAATATTCCGGATGGATGTGAGCAACGAGCAGACTTTCGATCCGATCATGCTGATATCGACGAGCGGAGGCGAGAGCCGCCGGCAGGGGGTAGAAGCAGAGGCCGCAATTCAATGCACGAACGAAATTCGGCTGACAACGGACTGGACGTTCAATGATGCACGGTACCGAACGCTCATTACACCAAACGGCGATACTCTCTCCGGTGCAAGGGTGTACAACACGGCCAAATACGCCGGGATCGTAGCGCTAGACATCGTCGTGGGACCTCTGTGGGAAGCCCGGCTTAGTTCCGACTTGCTCGGACCTTACAGTCCGTTCGACGAACCCGGAGTTGTCCTTCCATCCTACGCATTATTCTCTCTCACCGTTGGACGTACAATAGGAAGCGCGTTTCTTCAGGTCGGAATAAAAAATCTTGCAGACAAAGCGTATCCCGAACTGCGGGCCGGCGGGTTCGTGAACCCGGGCCAGCCGCGTTCGGTCTATGGAACGGTGAAGTACTCATTCTAAATTGTAACGGCAGAAGAACTCCCCACTTCCCTTACATATGGTACGAGATTTTCAGGACCACGTTTCGCGGCTCCTCCCAGCTCGCTCCGCTGAAGTATGTTCCTTTGATTAGGTGCTGGTGGTCGAGAACATTTGTGATGTACATTGAAGGCTCAACTGAAGAACCACCTTGAAGATGAATCATATGGCCCGCACTAATATTGAATATACATGACGGCGCCGTATGCTGTGCTGTATTAAAATCGAAGAGTCCGTTCTTGTAAAGGTCCCCGTTCGGATTTCCGTTGGCCAATCCCGACCCATATATCGCCACAACGTTGGCAAACCAATCACGCGGCTGAAAGTTGACTCCCCACACAACGGAAAGCCGCTGGTCATGATCAAGGTCTGTTCCACTCCCATCCGTGTCATAATCCAGGAAACCGCCGCTGATGAGCCCTGTTCCGTAGGCATGCGTAAGAGCTCCGTTCAGATACCCCGAAAAGGGAGTTTCCGAAAGATTGTAGGTGAGTCCGAGCTCTATTCCCGTTATCTTCACTTCTGCAATGTTGACGGGAGTCTTGATTGCACTGTTGCCGACCGTTTGATCATCGACTCCTGGTGTTGCGTCTTTATAGAAGTATGCCATCTTGCTCCGGAGTCCGAAATCGAACCCATGCGTGTAGACTGCTTCATAAAAATTATCCCTTTCGGGCAGCGTCGGTGTAAGTGTATTACTCACATTGAGGGCGATCGATCTAAGGCCCTCAATATTTGTCGGCATGAACAACCTTCCATAATATAAGTACGCCGTGTTGTTATCATCGATGAGGAAGTTCCACCGGATCCGAGGACTGATTTGATGCTGAAGCGGTATATCGGGGGCGATGTGCTGGTCGAAACGCGTTCCAAGCTCGAACGAGGTCCACTCAACCGGGTGATACTCCACTTCGCCGAACACTCCCAAGTCAGAGCCCTTAAAGTTTACAAGAGAAGTGGGGCCGGGATTTTGGGCCGAATCTTTGGAAGTAAAGTCTTCTTTACCGCTCGTGCTGGAAAAATTGACGCCGACTTTGTACATAAACTCGTGGGACAGCCGTTTGTCAAAAGTCGTCCTCAGCCCGATGGTTGTAAATGTCCTATCCTCGGTGAGTAAATACCTGTTGACTGTGTCGCCCGCGAATTGAAAACTCGGCGGGTCGATGGATCCCGGCGTATATATCAACTCGCCTTCACGAGCAAAACCTCCGACAAAAAGATTCGATTCCTGATCAATTTCGGAATTGAGCGTTCTAAAGTACGACACGTTTTGGAACGAGTTGGAGGTCTGCTGTACGTCTGCCGCAATTGCTTCTACTGAATCGTACGGGACCTGAGTATTGGTTTTCCCGAGATTGAGGTTTGCCGTCAGGTACTCGTTGTCGCTCAGAACATAATCGAATTTTCCGTAGAGGAAATAGTCGAACCCATGGTCATTAAAGATGTCCGATGTTGGCGGATCAATACGTCGATCTGTCTCCTGACGTGAACCCGATACGAAGAACCCAAGCTTCCCCAAATGGTCGCTGATTGCAATATCCTGTCCGTTTGAGTTGAGAGAGCGAAACGGACCGACTCTGCTCCCAAGCGTATCCCCCGCTACTGTGGAAGTTCCGGGTGAAAAAGCTTTGGCGCCGTTGAAAACAAGATAACTGCCGCCATATGTCGACGCGTCGAGGTGGAATGTTCCGGTAGGGACCCGGTTGTTGAGGTCAACAATCGCAGACATTTGCCCGCCATATTCCGCAGGAAACCCTCCGGTGACAAATGTCATTCTGTCGATTACTTTAGGGTCGACGACTTCGTTCAATCCTCCGAAGACGCCGAGAGGTACGGGAATGCCGTCCACGTAATATGTAAATTCACCGTGCATTCCCCGGATGTGCACCTCTCCGGTGGGGGCCCGGGCGACTCCCATAAGATTCTCCTGGATAACATTTGTCATCCGGGCGGTAGGTGGAGCGTGGAACGTCTCCGATTCGAAAACCTGGTTGGCGGTGATTGGGTTGATGTGTGAAGCTGTGGGCTCCCGCTGTCCTACGACGACCACTTCATTTTCGGTAGTGCCGAGGGAATGGAGGAGTATCTTGTACGTGCTATGTTCTTTATCGACCTTAATGGAGTCGACAAAGGTATCGTATCCGACGAACCAAGCAGTAATCCGATAGTTGCCAGGTTTGATATCGCGAAAACGCGCCTGGCCGGCGGGATTTGTGACGGCATCGGCAACATATCTTCCGTTCATTGAAAGCGCAACGCGGGCCAGTTCAATGGGGACGTTTCCATCGGCATCGTTGACCGATACCCGGAATTGTAGCCGGTCCTCGTCCGCGGCAGGTTGATCAACGGCAGTCGGGGAATTGCCGCTGCTCGTTTCATCGCTTACTTGGGATGAATTCTGACCAAAAATGCAGCCCCTACAGAGCAAGAGAAAAGACAAAATAACTATGGATCGCATAAACAGTTCTCCTCACAAAATGCATAGAGTATGAGATAAACGGAAGAATCAATCCGCATCTCTTGGAACAGACGTATTGTTTGGAATGACTAAGCGAGGAGAGAGGGAGGACCGCGACGCGAGAAAGACGTTAAGAGAACAAAGGAGTGGGTAGAAGAGAATAAGACTGGTTGAACAACAGTGGCCTGAGTTGTCGGTTCGAGCGCGAACGGCGAAGAAGTGAGTAGAGCCCTCCCCGCGAAATAGGAACAGAGCGAACAGGTCTCGGCATGCGAGGCATCGATGTGTTTACAGTTGTCAGCATCCGCATGACGCGCAATGCTGGTCTTCCCCGAACCGAACGCCGTCTCGGCGTCGGAGTGGGGCGACATAACGAGCAGCAGGCTTGTTGCATAGACGATCAGCAACAAGGCCGAAAATATTCGACGGGGGGTGATTGGCATTACATCGAAGATAGCGAAACGATAAGAGATTTCCAAATTTTAGCCCTGTCTGAGATTTACCATATTTCTTTCCCTCTTCTTTCTCTGGTGCCAGAGAAAGAAGCAAAGTCCCGATGCACAGGATCTCGCCTTTCAAAACTTCTTGAAAGCCGGAAGACATCTCGGAATCGGAACGCAGCGATGCTTCCCCCCCTCCCGAAGAAAACGGCCCACACTTGTCTGTCACTTGTCAGCCGCTTTCTAAACACACGCATCGCCTCTTCGTACAACGCCGCCGATTCCGAGTCCACCGCCTCCGCATGAGTCAGACCTGTCGAAATCGTCGCGTGCGCGGGGAGGTGGGATTCAATCGAAGGGTTTCAATTTCGGTGCACCTGCACAAAGAATCGTGTTATTGCCTTAAGGGCGCACCGAAATTGCCGGCACGTGCGTTGGGGATTGAATCCGCGCGTTACGATTTCGACGGATTTCTTTGGTTACTTTCTTTCTCGGAAAGAAAGTAACATCGT
>CAYLMV010000025.1:0-41639 GCA_964384415.1 uncultured Chitinophagaceae bacterium
GTCCACTCAAAGGACGACGGTCTCTGCGGGATTGGATTCTTCTGCCGTTTACGCGCTTGAGGGAGTTGCCACGGTTCAGGATGTGGCAAAAGCTTTAAATTCATTAAAGGTCTCCCCTCGAGACATCATCGCAATTTTCCAGGCTTTGAAAGAAGCCGGAGCACTCAAAGCAGAGCTGGTGATCATCTAAATGGCAACGCCGGTCAACATATCGCCTACGGGCAAATCGACGACGCACGGAATCACCGACGATGCTTCCAAAGCAAAGCTCCAGAAAGCAGTCAAAGACTTCGAATCTCTTTTTGTCGGCTATATGCTCAAGAGTATGCGAAGCACGGTACCGAAGTCGGACATGGACAAGGACGACTACGGAGGAGATATGATGGAAGGAATGTTTGATATGGAACTCTCGAAACACATTTCGAATGGCAGCAATCTAGGAATTGGCGAGATGTTGTACCGAAAACTGACGGGTGAAAATTTGCCGAACGCAAGGGCACATGCGTCATACTCACTTCCTTCGACACAACCGCTGCCTGCAGCGGCTTCGGGAGCGAAACCTGCCGCTCATGCTGTGACACCATCGCCCTCTATCCAGAAGCGGATCGCGAGCTACAACGATACAATTCAGGCAGCCTCGCAGCAATTTGGGGTGAGTTCAAGCCTTATTAAGGCCGTCATGGCGAGTGAGTCCGGGGGCAAACCGTACGCGCAATCGTCCAAAAATGCGAAGGGTCTTATGCAGTTGATCGACTCGACGGCGGCCGATATGGGAGTGAAAAACGTGTGGAATCCCCAGCAAAACATTTTTGGCGGAGCGAAATATTTGAAACAGATGCTGGATAAATTTCAAGGAGACCTTCCGAGTGCAGTGGCATCGTATAACGCGGGACCTGCAGCGGTCGAAAAACACGGCGGCATTCCACCAATAAAGGAAACAAAAGATTATGTTTCGAGGGTCATGAATTATCTTCAAGCATTCGAACAGCAGGAGACGCTCAACAATGACGACAATTGACGAATTTACGGAAGTTCTCAGGACGGAAGCCGATGTCGCAGATGCGATCCTTGGGAGTCTGTACGAACAGCAACAGGCGATCATTCATTTCCGGGATGGTGCGATCTTGGCGGCAGTGGAGCGGCAGCAGCAGTTCCTCGCTCCGATGGTGGCCCTCGAACAAGAACGAGAGAGACTTTGCCGCGCGTTCGACAGTACCATGCGTACCGGCACCAAAGAAGAGTTCTCCCTCTCGACCCTCGCACAGCGATTGCCCGAACGCGATGCGTCTGAGTTGCTCGGCGCAGGCAAGAAGTTAAAGGGGAAGGTGGAAAAAATTATGGTAGTGAACAATCAGAATAAGATGCTCCTTGAAAACTCGCTTCGTTTTGTAAAACGCAGCCTCCGAATTATAACACAGAACTACGAAAAGAAATTGATCGACACAACAATGTAATGAGGATACCATGGCAGGTCTTAATGATATTTTAGGTTCGGCCCGGAGTGCGCTCATCGCCCAACAGCTTGCGATGGAAACGACATCGAACAACGTTGCGAACGCAAGTACGCCGGGCTATTCGCGCCAGAGAGTCGATCTTCAAGAGAGCCCTTCCATACGGACGAATTATGGCCTTCTTGGAACTGGTGTCTTGGCAAATCATATAGGCAGAGTACGTGAGCGGTTCATCGATCAACAGGTATGGGGAGCAGGCGATACGAGCGGCAAAGCCTCTACCGAACAGACGATTCTTTCTAATGTCGAGGCGGCGGTAAATGAACCTTCCGATGCCGGACTTAGCGAAACAATGAGCGCTTTCTTTAACGCCTTCCAGGGATTGTCGGCCCAACCGGATGAGAGCGCCGCACGCGACAACGTTGTGCAGCAGGGCCAGCTTCTTGCTCAGTCGTTTCACAACATTCAGGCGAACATCTCGCAACTCCGCGGAGATCTCGTTAACGACGTGAAGAGCAAGCTGGGAAATATCAATCAAATAACGAGCGACATAAGTGATCTCAACGTGACAATCGCCAATGCTTCGGCGGAGGGGATGGATCCGAGCGCACTGGAGGATCAGCGGGATCTCAAAATCGACACGCTGTCGAGTCTCGTCAAGGTAAACGTCAGCGATTCCCCGGACGGCTCGGTGATGATCTCAATTGGAGGAACCGTCGTTGCGTCGAAAGCCGGCGCGGTGGCCCTTTCCGCATCGATTTCCGCAGGCCAGATACAAATTTTTGCCAACGATTCAAAACAACCTACCGCTGTGACCTCCGGTGAGTTAGGGGGCGATCTTGAGTGCTACAATACAACGCTTCCGGACTACTTGACCAAGCTCGACGCGACCGCCAAAGCGCTTATCGATCAGACCAATACCGTCCACGCAGCGGGATATGGAATTGACAATCCTCCCTCGACGGGCATCAACTTTTTTACCGGATCCTCGGCCACTGACATAAACGTTAACTCTGTCGTCGTAAACGACACGAATAAGATCGCAGCATCGGGAGACGGGTCGACAGGAGACAACAAGGTGGCCCTCGCGATGGCCGATCTCCAGAATAAACCGGTACTGGACGGCGGCACGACATCAATTCCCCAATACTATAATACGCTCGTCAGTACTATAGGCACCGCGATCAATACCGCGCAAAATACTTCGGACAATCAACAGTTAGTCCTTACTCAGTTACAGAATCAGCGATCGTCCGTTTCCGGCGTATCGATTGACGAAGAAATGACGAACCTTATCAAGTTTCAGCAAGCGTATGCTGCGGCATCCAAAATAGTGTCGGTCGTCGACCAAATGTTTCAGTCAGTCATCCAAATGGTGCAATAATGAGAATAACAGAGAGCAGCATCGCCACAACATTTCTTAACAATATCGACAAGACCCGTGAACGGATCACACAGGATCAGGCGGAGCTGGCGACGGGCAAACGCGTCCTCAAAGTTTCGGACGATCCGCAGGCGACGAATACGATCCTGCGCTTGAAAGCGTTCCTCAGTAACAACGGCCAATACCAGAAGAACAGTGCGCAAGCACAGACGCAAGCGCAGGCGGGTGAATCAGCACTCGACAATTTCACCGATCTTATGGTGAACCTAAAAGGTATCCTGGCCCAGGCGGCAAATGGTTCGCAGACCTCCGATTACCAAACGTACTCAGATCAAATAGATCAGCTCCTCAGCAATGCGGTCGGTTTGGCTAACACTCAGTCGAATGGAGTCTATGTTTTCGCCGGGACGAACACCGAACAGCAGCCTTTCACGATTTCCGCGGATCATTCGACCGTTACCGCAAACCCAAACGGCATCACCGGCGTCATTCAATACCCGATCAATGAAGGAGTCAGCCAGATTGTAAACCTCGATGGACAGCAAGCATTTCAAGGAACCGCAATCTTTAACCTGATGATTGACGTCAAGAACAATCTGCAAGCGGGTCTCAGCCCCACAACGGCACAATCGGCATCTGTTGACGCATATCTCACTAGCATCGCGAGCGCTTCGGGAAAGGCGGGCGCCATTATCCAAAACCTTAATAATAATGACTCCCAGCTTGCCACGCAACAAACGCAACTTCAACAACTCCTCTCGGTCCAACAAGACTCGGACGTAGCAGAGACAACGATCAGAATGAACCAGGATCAGCTCGAGCTTCAAGCAGCGCTAAGCTCAGGGGCGAGCGTTCTTCCGAAAACACTTTTGGATTTCTTGCACTGACATGAAAAATAAACTGGATATTGGAACTGTCGGCGGTCTTGCTCTCGGACTCTTAGCGATCTTCGGATCGTTTGTCCTGGAGGGAGGGTCGGTGGGGGCCTTGATGCTTGTCCCCGCAATGCTTATCGTGTTTGGGGGGACCTTTGGCGCGGCGATGATCGGCACATCCATGAAAAATTTTATGGGGATCGGGAGGCTTTTCAAGATGGCGCTCTTCCCCCCCCAGTTCGAAGTGAAAACTGCGATCGAGAAAATCGTCAAGTTCTCGACCATCGCTCGAAAAGACGGTCTGCTCGCCCTGGAAAAAGAACTCGACAAAGTGGAGAACCCGTTCATGATGAAGATTCTTCGCTTCGCGATCGATGGAACCGACCCTGAAGTGCTCCGTTCGCTCGCAGAGACGGAAGTGATCAATGCAGCAGAACGGCATGCAAAGAGCAGTTCGATATTCCAGAAGATGGGAGGCTACTCGCCGACGATGGGAATCATCGGTACGGTCATGGGATTGATCGCGACCCTGGCGGCAGCGGGCGAGGATCCGAATCTACTTATTCACCACATCGCAAGCGCCTTTATCGCCACTCTATGGGGAGTGTTCATGGCAAACGTCGTATGGCTTCCCATCTCGGACAAATTGAAATACGTTCAAGGGGAGGAGAATCTTTTTATGGAGATTATTGTCGAAGGCATTCTTGCAATTCAGGTGGGGGAAATACCTTCGGTCATCAAAGCGAAATTAAACAGCATGTTACCGTCGAGTCAACAGGAGGCAGCATAACGTGAAAAAGAAGGAAAAACCGGCGGAGCACGAAAACGAAGAACGCTGGCTGCTTACTTATGCGGATCTTATTACATTGTTGCTGGGATTGTTTGTCATTCTTTACGCAATGTCCAAGATCGATTCAGGAAAATACGCAGAGATCGTCTCGGCAATGGGCGGTGTTTTCGGGAAGGAGAAGCCCGGACTTCTTCAGGGACAGATGGGGATGCTTCAATCGGCGATGCCTCAGCTTCAGAACGAGCGGCAGATGATCGAAAAGGAAATTCGGGATGCGCTCGGCGCGGGCCTGAAGAAAGACCTTGTCTCTGTCTCGCAGAATGAGAGAGGTATTACTATTCACATCATGGAGGAATTATTGTTCACCTCCGGCAGCGCCGATTTTAAGGCCGCATCGCTGACTGTGCTGGACTCTCTCGCGAGCGTCCTAAAGAAGATTCCCAATGACATCCGCATCGAAGGGCATACCGATAACATCCCCATCAGCAGTTCGGCATTTCCTTCGAACTGGCACCTTTCTGTTGCGCGCGCGGTGAATGCCGGGTACTATCTTATCCAGAAACATGGGCTTGACCCGGAAAAGGTTTCGGTTGTCGGGTATGCGGAGTACCGGCCCCTAGTCCCGAATACGACGGATGAAAACAGAGCGCGCAATCGCAGGGTGGATATCGTGATCATCACCAATGTTCCAATGAGCAGCAACGATAATCATAAGCCAAACACAAACCAAACGAGGCAGCATCAATGAAATGGAAAAATCATCAATTCGGCGAATTTGAGTACGACGAAGAACACATACTAACCTTTCCTGAAGGGATTATAGGCTTCGAAGATTGCAGGCGCTTCATCCTCGTCAACGATGAAGATTCACAGCCGTTTCGATGGCTAGTCTCTATCGAAGATGAGGATCTCTCGCTCCCGTTACTCGACCCCCATCTTCTGGTTCCCATGTACGAAGCCGGCCGCGAACGAAAGGAAGACACGACGATCCTGGCGGTCGCGACGCTGAGTGAGAATATCGAAGCCTCGACCGTGAACCTGCGCAGCCCTCTCATCATCAAGGATAATCTCAGAACCGGAAAACAGGTCGTACTCGAGGATGATGCGTATGCGCTGCAGCATCCTCTTTTCCTCTCCCCTCAACAATCCGTGAAAGGATAATGTATGCTCGTTCTCAGCCGCAAATTTGACGAAAGCATCATGATCGGGGATTCGGTCGTTATTAAGATTCTTTCGATCCAGGATGGGCAGGTTAAAATCGGTATCGAGGCTCCGAAAGATGTACGGATTCTCCGACGAGAAATTTACGATGAAATAAATCTTTCCAATACCCAGGCTGCAAAGGGATCCAAGAACTCCGCGATCAGAGTCGCAAAGATGTTGCAGAAGAGGTTCCCTTCGGAGGACCCGGGAAATGAAAAGTCCTGATATTTTTATTCAGGACCACGATGCAAGTTGACTTTATCATTAAATGAGCGAAGAATACCATGTTTATCTTTATAGGAATAGCCATTGTTATTGTAGGGGTCATTGGGGGCTTTATGCTTCATGGCGGACCGCCCGCGGTTCTTCTGCAATGGAGTGAGTTTCTAATCATCGGCGGCGCCTCTGTAGGCTCCTTGCTTGTAGGAACGCCATTGCCGATTCTCATGCGGATAACCGGAAATCTCGCGTCGCTCTTCAAGGGAGATCCCTATACAAAAACCGAGTACCTTAACCTGCTTAAGTCGCAGTTCGAGTTGTTCAGCATCGCGCAACGAGAAGGGCTGATTAACATAGAAGCCCACATCGAAAAACCCGAGGAAAGTGCGATCTTTACAAAGAATCCTTTCTTTCTCCACCATCATGCAGCGTTGCCGTTCCTTTGCGATTCTATGAAGCTCATGTTGGGCGGAGGGATAGCGCCACACGATCTCGAGGCATTGCTCGATGCGGACATTGAATCTCACCACGAAGAAACTGCTGCGGGTCCAGGGATCATACAGAAACTGGGCGATGCGCTCCCGGGTCTGGGGATTGTAGCGGCGGTGCTCGGCATCATTATTACCATGCAATATATTGATGGACCCCCGGCAGAGGTCGGAGAAAAAGTAGCGGCGGCGTTGGTAGGAACATTCCTCGGTATTCTCATGTCGTATGGCTTTATTCAACCCCTCGCGGGACACCTTGAAATCCTCAACCAGTCAGAAGCGCGATATCTCGAGTGTATTAAAACCGGCGTCGTCGCGTTCGCCAAGGGGAATGCTCCGATGGTGGTGATTGAATTCTCGCGGCGCGTGATCTTCAGCGAAGTGAGGCCGACGTTCATCGAGCTTGAAACCGCAGTGAAGGAACTTCGCTCATCCGGCTCACAACAAACACAACAGGCAGCCGCATGAGCCACCCGGGCACCGACGTTCCTGTTCGGATCGTAAAAAAGAAGGGAAAGCATGGGGGAGGGCACAGCGGCGGCGCGTGGAAAGTCGCGTATGCCGATTTCGTAACGGCGATGATGGCGCTCTTCATCGTACTTTGGATTGTCGGACAGAGTAAGCAGGTAAAGGAATCTGTGGCGAGTTATTTCAAAGATCCCGGAGTGTTCTTTGAGAGTACGAAAGCGGGAGGGATGCTGCAGGGGACCAACCTTGCCGCAAAACAACAGGTGGACGCGAATCTCAAAACGGATGAACAGAAACTGAAAGAAATGACTGAAAGCATCCTAAAGACCCTAGGCAAAGATCACGCGCTTTCGAAACTTCTGGAGCAGATTAAAATTGATAGCGTGGAAGAAGGAATGCGCATTGAGCTCTTGGAAGCCAGTAAGGCATACTTCTTTGACGTGGGAACTTCTACGCTCAAGCCCGAGGCAATTCAGGTTCTCGCAATTATCGCGGGTGAAGTCGGAAAGCTGCCGAATAAAATAATCGTCGAAGGGCATACCGACAGCCGTCCTTATTCCCGTGCGGACGGGTACACAAATTTTGAATTGAGCGCTGAACGGGCGAATAGCGCCCGACGCATCCTGGTCGTCCATGGTGTCAAAGAACATCAGATCGATGAAGTCCGGGGCTACGCCGATAGCCGGCTGCGAAATGCGAAGGATCCATTTGACGTCACCAACAGAAGAATAAGCATTATAATCGAATGGCAGAACGGGAAAAAACATGGGAATAAGTGAAAGGGCGCGGATTCTCCTCGTCGATGATGACGCGACTCAGCTCAAGATTGCTGCATACATTCTGAATAGGAAGAACCTTTACGATGTGACGGCGGCCGCAAACGCATCGGACGCGTTCTTGCTGGCGCAGGAATGCACTCCCGCGCTCATCATCAGCGATTTCCATCTTTCGGGAGAGGATGGACTGGTATTCTGCAAAAGGGTAAAGGACCACCCTAAACTTCGCAGCACGATGTTCATGCTTCTTACGGCAGAGTCGGACCTAGATCAGAAGATCAAGGCGCTGGAACTCGGGGCGGACGACTTTATGTCCAAGCCATTCAACGAGAACGAGTTTCTGTCGAGAGTGCAGGTTCTTTTGCGGATCAAGGGGCTGCAGGATGAGCTGCTCCGTGAAGGGGATGAGCTTCGCGAAGCGAATAAAATTCTGCACGACCACTTTGCAGGGATCGTGGATCTCCTGGCAAAGTTAATTACACTTCGGGTTCCAAACGCGTCGTCGAACGCGGAAAAAGCGGCAGAGTTGGGGAGATGGATGGGAGAGCGATTGCGCCTCGAGGAACATGATCTCCATGCCCTCGAGTTAGTCGCACGACTTCACGAAATCGGAAAGATTACATTTCCCGACGGACTCTTTCAGCGTCATCCGCATCACCTCACCGAAGATGAATGGAACCGATTCGTCGAATTTCCCTTGCTCGGAGAAGTCCTTTTGCAAGGGATTCCCGAATTGCAGGAAATCGCAAAATTAATGCGCCATCAGCTCGAAAACTACGATGGCTCGGGCTATCCCGACAAACTGATGGGAAAAGAAATTCATATCTGTTCGAGGATCTTGCGGGGCGTCAACTACCTTGAACAGGCTACTCGGGCCGATGTCGTTACGGCAGAGGGAATTTTCGAAGGCTTGTCAAAAGCCCGGGGAACGATACTTGACCCTCACGTAGCACAATTGCTCCGGGAGTACCTGCAAGTGACCCGCGAGCCGTCCTGGCTGGAAGGGAAGACAGAAATCTCCGTGTTAGATCTCCGCGAAGGAATGACCATCGCGTCGGACCTAAGTACCGGAAACGGGACGAAACTACTTCCCAAAGAGACGAAGATAACACAGGCTCATATCACAAGGATCTTGGCCCAGCACCATTTTGATCCCATCATCAATAATATCTACGTGTATGCACCAAAGTAAATTGAGGCGTGCCTTGGTATCTGATTTGAAATATCGCTGTTCTGGTCATTTCTCCCGCTAGAATCACTTCCAGCTTGCCAACGATCCCGAAGCCCCCGATCTGAGCGAACCTCGAATCCGGCCGTACACGGTACAGAGCGGCCGGGTTTCATCCCTATAACACCTTACGAGCAGGTTTCAACTCTGTCGGGCATTCACCCTACGTGTGAATATTCCCATTTCCATCTTTTATCAAAGGGAGCAGCCCTATGAGCCCAGGTATTTCGGAATCGAACCGTTGCGCGGCGCTTTCGGGCTGTTTAGTTGAGATCCATCGATGCCGCGAAAAAGAAAAATAGGGTTGAATAGTAACTATCTGCTTAGTACCTTAAGTGCCAGCTTCAAAATGCAGTTGCCTGGATGGTATTTCACGAAACTTCGCGTCCCCATTTGACTTTTTGATAATCCCAGATTTCCTTGATGAAGCGTAAAGCGTTCCCGGTACTCTTTCTTTTCTTGTTGATTTCGCTTTGCCCGCCTTCCGCGGCACGGGCCGACGGCGGACTATGGCAGCGGAGCAAGAAGGAGCTTGCCAAACAAGCCCGGATTGCCGAGAAAGAGACGAAACGCATAAGAAAATCGGGAATATTCTCAGTATCCGTCTGGAAGTACGCGTATATTTTCGGCAAACCAGACAAAAAGGGGACGCAACTTTCATCGACGCGTTACGATTCGCGCGGAAACAAAGTTGAAGAGAAGATCTTCAATACCAGCGACGGCAGTATCCTCTCAAAGATCGATTATCGGTATGACAGCGATGGAAATCTGGTCGAAGAAGTCCATTCCAAAGGGGAAGAGAAGACAAAGATTGTGTACCGGTATGACTCAACCGGAAATAAGCGAGAGATGGTCTCCTACAGGACTGACGGAAGTGTCGACCGAAAGAGCGTTTATTCCTACAACAGCGATGGATATCTCACCGAATGTCTCGGATATTTGTCGGACGGTCATCCTTATTCCAAAGAGTCGTATGCGTATGATTCTGCCGGCAATGTCATCGAAGAGAAGAACAGCCTGACACGTTACGTCAGCCGCTACGACGGCGATGGCAATGTGGTTGAACTGGTAAAATTCCAGAGAGATTTCAATTCGTTGGACTCGGTCGTCTACAGAGTTTCCGACAGGCTTCAGTTCGACTATGATGCGTCGGGAAATCTCGTCGCGCAGAGGGCGTACAAAGCTGACAGTTCCATACGGGCGACGTCCAACTATGCGTACGACGACAAAGGAAATATTCTGCAGGAGACCGACCTCACGCACGACGGTCACGTAGATTACACCGTGACGTATACGTACGACAAAAAGGAAAATGTCGTTGAAGAAACAGGTTCAGAACACGGGCGACCCTTTAGGAACTCGTACAGATACGACCACAGAGGGAATAAGAGGGAATGGATTGCATTTGACCAGGTCGGCGAGCCGCGCAACCTGACGAAATACATCTATGAGAAATACTCTCTCAACTCGAAATCCGAAAAGGCAGACTCCACATCGCCGGCAGCATACGTCCAGCCCGATACCGCGGAGGGGCATGTTGTCAACGAAGACCTGTTTCAGTTTCTCGGCTGCCGGATCATTGCATCGGACGGCACCTATCTTGGTCTTGTCTGGGCCGATACAACGCATCCTCACTCGATTGTCAACGCGTGGGGACAGTATGGATTCGAAGGTTCGCCGACCAGCATTTTTAATCCCAATTGTGCCTATGGCGGGCTGCACGGTGTCTTCAGCCCATTCAACAGGGAATGTCCGAGTCCGCCCTCTTTGTATCGCGAAGGTAAATTCGTCTCGTATCTCAGCGACAATACAACGTTCAGTCCCTGCGTTCCAGCTTCGCGGCTGATGACATTCCTGATGCAGCAAGTAAAATCGAAAGAGTGATCGAGTTCTTGGTTTTCGGTCGAGGTCCCGTTGGGGGAGTGACGCCATCGCTCTTGACCTTCGGCTGTGGGTGATTTGGGTGTGAGGGGAGCATCAACCGGGCAAGTGATGGCATCGCTTCGCTGATTCAACGGAGAGTTAGCGACACTGCACGCATGACCTCTGAGATCTCATCGTGAAGTGTCTTCGAACTCTTTTTGTGTAAGCTTCTCCATTTAGCTGGTGCAGGTCCTATGGCCATGGTTCGTACGCGTTTTGCTCCAAGTCCGACCGGATTCCTTCATGTCGGCGGACTTCGAACAGCGCTGTACAACTTTTTATTGGCGAAGAGAGAAGGGGGCGCTTTTATTCTGCGAATCGAGGACACGGATCAATCGCGGAAAGTCGAAGGCGCGGTCGAAAACCTTATCGATACGCTGGAATGGGCGGGGCTCCACTTCGACGAGGGACCGGGAAGAGAAGGCGAAGTCGGGCCCTACATTCAATCGCAGAGGATCACCTTATACCAGAAATATGCAAACCAGCTGGTAGAGGAAGATAAGGCGTACTACTGTTTTTGCTCGTCCGAACGTCTTAAGGAATTGCGGGAGCATCAGCTTGCGGCGAAGCTTCAGACTTCGTACGACCGCCGCTGCAGAGATCTTACGAAAAAAGAAGTTCAAGGCCGGCTTCGGAACGGCGATCAGCATGTCATCAGAATGAAGATACCCCTCGATGGTGAGGTAACTTTCAACGATCTCATACGGGGGAGCGTCACAATTTCGCACAAGATTCTGGACGACCAGGTTATTCTCAAATCCGATGGCTACCCGACATATCATCTTGCCGTTGTCGTCGATGACCATTTCATGAAGATCAGCCATGTGATACGCGGCGAAGAATGGCTTTCAAGCACTCCGAAGCATGTCATCCTGTTCGGGTATTTCGGATGGGAATTGCCGACATTTGCTCACCTGCCGCTGCTTCTCAATCCGGACAGATCAAAGTTGAGCAAGCGTCAGGGCGACGTCGCCGTCGAGGATTATCGAGCGAAAGGGTATCTGAAGGAGGCGCTCGTGAATTTCGTGGCGTTGCTTGGATGGAACCCCGGCGATGAGCGCGAGCTGTTCACGCTGGAGGAACTGACCAAAGAGTTCTCGCTTGAACGCGTCGGCAATTCAGGGGCCGTCTTCAATGTCGAAAAGCTGGATTGGATGAATTTTGAACATCTCCGCAAGATGGGAGATTCCGAAATTCTCCGGCTCGTAAGAGAAGAGCTCTCGAAATCCGATTTCAAGGAGGGGAAATTCGAAGACTCCTACTTGCTCAGCGTGATCAATGCGATGAGAGAGAGAATTACGTTTGTAAAGGATATCGTCACGAATAGCCCCTATTTTTTCCGGGCTCCTCTCGGCTATGATGCCGAAGTGATCAGAAAAAGATGGAAGCCGGCGTCCTCGGGCTATCTCAGAGAATTATCCAACGCCTTTTCGGGCCTTCACTCTCCCCGCAAGGGAGACTTTGAGGCAGCCCTTCATTCGACAGCCGAAACTCTCAAGATAGGGAACGGCGACCTTATTCACCCTTTGCGCCTGGCGGTCTCCGGCACGGGCTCCGGCCCGGGATTGTTTGATATCCTGGAAGTCCTCGGCAAAGAGGAAGTTCTCATCAGAATTAATGCAGCAATCGAAAGACTACAATGACACCCGCAGAAGATCACTCAACGACAGATCACGAAAAGCAAAACAGCACGGCGCCCGATCGCAAGAACTTCGTTCGCGATATCATCGACGACGATCTTAAGACCAACAAATTTGCAGGAAAGGTCCATACCCGGTTTCCCCCCGAACCCAACGGGTATCTCCATATCGGTCACGCAAAATCAATCTGCCTGAACTTCGGCCTCGCAACGGATTACCACGGTTTTTGCAATTTGAGGTTCGACGACACCAATCCCACAAAAGAGGAGGAGGAGTACGTCGAGTCCATCAAACAGGATGTCAAATGGCTTGGGTTTGACTGGGAGGAGAGGCTGTTTTTTGCATCCGACTATTTTGACCAGCTCCACGAATTTGCGGTAAGGCTGATCAAGAAGGGCAAAGCGTATGTTTGTGATCTCAGCGGAGATGAAATTCGCGAATACAGGGGGACGCTCACTGAGCCGGGCAAGAACAGTCCGTATCGGAACAGAAGCGTCGAAGAGAATCTGGACCTCTTTCGCAGAATGCGCGAAGGGGAATTTGAGAATGGCTCGCGGACTTTGCGCGCGAAAATAGATATGGCGTCCCCGAATTTGAACCTCCGCGATCCGGTGATGTACCGGATTCTGTTCGCGAAGCACAATCGCACGGGCGATAAATGGTGCATCTATCCGATGTACGATTGGGCGCACGGTCAAAGCGATTCGATTGAGGGGATTACCCACTCCATTTGCACACTTGAATTCGAAAATCACCGTCCGCTTTACGATTGGTTTCTCGATGAACTGGGCCTGCACCATCCGCAGCAGATTGAATTCGCCCGCCTGAATCTGACTTACACTGTCATGAGCAAACGGAAGCTCCTTCAGCTCGTTGAGGAGGGGCATGTCAAGAGCTGGGATGATCCGCGCATGCCTTCCATTTCAGGTCTTCGCCGGCGAGGATATACTCCGGAGTCTATCCGCGCTTTTGCCGATCGCGTAGGTGTGGCGCGCCGCGAAAACACTTCTGATGCCCTCTGGCTGGAAGACAGCCTTCGGGATGATTTAAATCGCCGAGCGCTCCGTGTCATGGCCGTTCTTAACCCGCTGAAGATTGTGATCGAAAACTATCCGGATGGAGTTGTTGAAGAACTGGATGCGGTCAACAACCCCGAGGACCCGGCGATGGGACATCGGAAAATCAAGTTCTCCAAAACTCTCTACATCGAGCAGGACGATTTTCGCGAAATTCCGCCCAAGAAGTATTTCCGATTGTCGCCGGGCATGGAGGTGCGGTTGCGCTATGCCTATATCATCAAATGCACGGGCGTTGTGAAAGACTCAAAAACCGGAGAGGTGATTGAGCTGCGATGCACCTATGATCCTGAAACGAAGAGCGGATCATCGGAAAGCGGAAGAAAAGTGAAGGGGACCATTCACTGGGTCTCGGCAGAACATGCGGTGAACGCCGAAGTGCGCCTCTACGATCGGTTGTTCCGGGTTCAAAATCCGGATGGAGAAAATTGGAAAGAGCATATCAACCCGGATTCACTGAAGATATTGAGTTCGTGCAAGGTGGAGGCAAGCCTTGAAAGCGCCAAACCGCAGGACCGCTTTCAATTTGAACGCCTCGGCTATTTTTGCGTGGATACAGATTCGAAAGAAGGCGCATTGGTTTTCAATCGTGCGGTGACGCTGAGGGACACGTGGGCAAAGATCGAGAAATCCTAAGCGCTGTTTCCGGGTGATGTCAAGACGATGAACTTGACTTTCGAAACAAACGCAAAATATCTCTTTGCAGATTGACAATAGTCAGAGCATCGCTTTCTCCGCGCGGTTGTATTTCCCAGCCTCTTTTGATATATTTCCTTGGACGGTATGAAAAAATTGGACATCATTCGACTCCACAATGCTGTGTTCTACGCCTATCATGGCGTCATGTCCGATGAGCAGAACCTCGGAGGGAAATTTGAAGTCGATCTGGATCTGTATTGCGATCTTTCCGATGCAAAACAGAGCGACACCCTGCATCGGACGGTGAATTATGAAAAAGTCTACGGCGTCATGAAAGAGGCGGTTGTCGGGAAGAAGTATTTTCTCATCGAGGCGCTGGCGAACTCCATCGCCGACAAGGTGTTGAAGGGATTTTCGGAGGTTCAAAAAGTCGTTGTGCGAGTCCGCAAACCGGGGGCTGCGATCCACGGCATTATCGATTATGTGGAAGTCGAAGTAGAGTCCGAGCGAACCGGTCGAGGATGACCAGCGTCATGCACGATGTGTACCTGGGCATTGGATCCAATATTGGCAACAAGGTTCACTACCTCGCATCTGCGGTCAAACTACTGAAGGAAAGCGGCTCGATTCTGCTGAAGAGAGTCTCGAGCATCTACGAGACCGAACCGGTTGGCGTTAAAGGCCAGCCCAAATTCCTCAATGCGGCCGTGCAGATTGAGACGTCGTTGAGTCCTCTTGAATTGCTTCTGGATCTTAAGTCACTTGAAGAGCGACTCGGGCGCCGGCAACGAGCCCGATGGGGACCTCGCGAAATTGATATAGACATACTTTTCTACGGCGATCTCGTGCTGGATGAGCCCCCTCTCACGATTCCGCACGCAGAAATGAGCCATCGAAGATTTGTGCTTCAGCCTCTTTCCGAAATCGCGGCAGATGTAGTGCATCCGGATTTGAAGACCAGCGTCGGTGAGCTGCTGGCCGGCTGTCGCGATACGAGTCTTGTGGAGCGGTCGGAGGATCTAACGGTTACTTTTCTTTCACTCGTTGAAGGTTGATTGTGGCAACCCCGCACGCGGATGTCCGGTATCTGGCAGTCGAAGGAGTCATAGGCGCAGGGAAGACCTCGCTCGCCCGAATGGTGTCCGAACGGCTAAATGCGCGATTGGTGCTGGAGAAATTCGAGGAGAACCCATTCCTCGAGCGGTTCTACCAGGACGCGGACCACTACGCTTTTCAAACACAGATCTTCTTCCTCCTGAGCCGCTACAAACAGCAACAGGAATTGTTCCAGGCAGACCTCTTTCAAAATACGCTCGTCACCGACTACATTTTCGAGAAGGACAAGATTTTCGCCTACTTGAATCTGCAGGACGATGAATTGCGGCTTTATGAGACTCTTGTCACCTCCATCGAGAAGACAATTCCGACACCGGATCTGGTGGTGTATTTGCAGTCAAGCGTTGATCGTTTATTGGAAAACATCAAGGAGCGGGGACGGAGTTACGAAGAGAATATGTCCGAAGAATACATCCGCGACCTCAACGAGGCCTACAACTACTTCTTCTTTCGGTATAAGAATGCCCCCCTTTTGATCGTCAATGCGACGGAGATCGATTTCGTGAATGAGAAAGAGGATTTTGAGGAATTGTACAATGAAATCCTCAGACCCAACCGCGCCGCCGTCGAATACTACAATCCTCGATCAAAGAAAGTGTAGTGCCTGTTATGTTACGGCTTGTACTTTGGATCATCATCATTTACATTTTTGCCAAGATTCTCGGAGTGGTCGTACAGGTGTTACGGCCCTTATTCACCCCGACGCAGCCGCCGAAGCCTAAAGTGCGCCAGAAGACCGCAAAAGAGCAATTCGACAATATCCAGGATGCAGATTTTGAGGATATCACGGACAAGAAGTAACCTATCGACCTTATATTGCCGCAATGCGCTCCGTTGAACTCTACCTCAAACGCCTCCTTTTGACCTTCATCGGTTTATTCCGCTCCGCTTCGTCTTTGAAGCCATCGAGTATCCCCGTCGATTCGTTCCATAGAATCCTCATCATTCGCCAGCACGACCAGCTGGGGGACCTTCTTCTCGCAACTCCAGCGATCCGCGCCGTGCGCAAGAGATTTCCTAGAGCCTACGTGGCGATCGTCGCGCGTGAATACACGGCGCCGATTCTGGAGCACAACCCGTATATCGACGAAGTAATCGTCTTCTATGAGAAGTTCTGGCGATGGAATCTCATCCGCGCCGCGAAATTCTGGAAATCGATCCGGAGCGGTTTTGACTGCGCGATTGTACTGAACTCCATTTCACGATCAGCCTCATCCGATCTGATCGCCCTGCTGAGCGGAGCAAAGTATATCCTCGGACCCGACCACCTCGCTCTCAACGGTCTGGACCGTGAAGTAATCTACAATGTCCTCGTTCCGCGTTCGCCGGTCATGAAGCACGAAATTGAGCGCAATATCGACATTGTGAGGGGGCTGGGAGCCGATGAGAACGATTTCGAGTATGATCTTGTTTTAGCTGATGAAGAAGTGGATCGTGCGGAAAGGATATACCACTCGTTGTCGCTTGACCCGGTGAAAAGGGTTGTGGGCGTTCATTTTGGCGCGTTGAACCCTTCGAAATGTTTCTCCCTGGAAAAGCTTGCTGTGGTGATCGATTGGATGATGGAAGAATTCGGGTGCGAGGTATTGCTGATCGTGGGACCGAATGAGGTTGAGCGGAAGGAATTTCTTCTCTCGAAACTCCATCACGCAGTGCATTGCGCGCCGGTCATGCCGTTGAGGATCATGGCGGCGCTGATTCGCCATTGCAGCCTGATCATCTGTAACGATACCGGCACGCTTCACATTGCTTCATCTCAAAGAATACCGTCGGTTTCATTCCATTCTCTGAGCGATCCTTCCATCTGGAAGCCCCCGCATCCCCGGCACATCGCCGTGCGTGCGGAAGATCATCGGATCGATTCGATCACGGTCGAACAAGTTCAGTCTGCGGTGAGGAAGGCGATGACAACATTCGCGGGAAGATCCAGGAATTGATACTGGCGGTGTGTAAGAGCAGAGCTTGAATGAATATGATCACAACATCCAACAAAAATACTACCAGCCAAGGCAGAATGCCTCTCAATACAGCAGACGAGATCATTCGCTTGAAGGCCGAATTAAACGCCGTCATTCTTGCCCATTATTATCAGGAATCGGAGATTCAGGATCTCGCGGACTTCGTCGGAGACAGTCTTGAACTTGCCCGGAAAGCTGCCGCCACCAAAGCAGACGTGATTGTTTTCGCCGGCGTGCATTTTATGGCAGAAACGGCAAAAATTCTGAACCCGGAGAAGCTGGTTCTCCTGCCTGACCTCGAAGCCGGATGTTCATTGGCGGAAAGCTGCCCTGCTGAGGATTTCAGGAAATTTCGCGAGCTGCATCCGGACCATGTCGCGATCACATACATCAATTGTACCGCGGAGGTCAAGGCGCTCAGCGACATCATTTGCACTTCGAGCAGTGCGGAAAAAATTATCAGTCAAATCCCCAGAAAAACTCCGATACTTTTTTCCCCCGACAGAAATCTCGGCGCATACCTCGCTAAGAAGACCGGGCGAGAGATGCTTTTGTGGAATGGGAGCTGCATAGTCCACGAGACATTCAGCGAGAAGAAAATCATCGCACTGCAGCTGGAGCATCCGGATGCAGCATTGATTGCGCACCCGGAGTGCGAGGCTCCGCTTTTGGAGCGGGCTGACTTTATCGGTTCGACGAGCGCGCTGCTCAAGTACGTTCAATCGAACGATCGAAGGGAGTTTATCGTTGCGACAGAAGCGGGGATTATTCATCAGATGAAAAAAAGTGTCCCGCAGAAGGAATTCATTCCTGCGCCCCCCGATGCAAATTGCGCCTGCAACGAGTGCCCTCACATGAAACGGAACACAATGGAGAAATTGTACCTGTGCATGAAGAACAGGTCTCCCGAGATTACGATGTCTCCTGATCTCATCCGGCGTGCGTTGAAGCCAATACAGAGGATGATGGAAATGAGCTGAGGATCGTTTGATGTGTATGCTGAGGTCTTAGTTTGAAATCCCGCCGCGAGCGGGATTTCTCGTTTGTGGATGTGCTCTAGATTTCGTATATTTTGCCGTATTTTTCTTGAAAGGACATAGTTTGCCCATGAGTTCCAGAATCTATGTTGAAAACCTCGCGCATCATGTCGGTGAGTCGGTGTCGATTTCAGGGTGGGTCTATACGAAGCGATCCAGCGGGAAGATCCGGTTTATCGTGGTCCGCGACGGCACGGGATTGATGCAGGCCGTTATTGTCAAGTCAAACGTCAGCGAAGAAATCTTCAACCGCTTCGATGAGCTGACACAGGAAAGCTCGCTGCGGGTCACAGGCACCGTTCGGAAAGAGGACCGCGCCCCGGGAGGTTTCGAGATGGATGTCTCCAATCTCGAGACGATTTCCATCGCGAAAGAATATCCCATCACGCCGAAAGAACACGGCGTCGAATTCCTGATGGATCGCCGTCATCTCTGGCTTCGCTCGGCCCGCCAGCACGCGATCCTGAGGATCCGGCATGAGATCATCCGGTCCATCCGCGAATTTTTTGACAGCAGGGGATTCCTTCTTCTTGATGCCCCGATCTTTACTCCCGCAGCATGCGAGGGAACAAGCACCCTTTTTGAGACGGAATATTTTGACCTCGGTAAAGCGTATCTGACGCAGTCCGGTCAGTTGTACGGCGAAGCCGGTGCGATGGCATTCGGAAAAGTTTATGTTTTTGGACCGACATTCCGCGCCGAAAAATCCAAAACGCGCCGCCATCTTACGGAATTCTGGATGGTGGAGCCGGAAGTCGCGTTCAATGATCTGGATGACGATATGGATCTGGCGGAGGAATTCCTCGAGCACATCGTTACGAGCGTTCTGAAGAACCGGATGCCCGAATTGAAGACGCTCGAGCGTAACACTAAGTGGTTAGAAAA
Source organism: uncultured Chitinophagaceae bacterium (assembly GCA_964384415.1). Lineage (GTDB taxonomy): Bacteria > Bacteroidota > Ignavibacteria > UBA10030 > UBA8401 > JAGVPT01. The sequence continues at coordinate 19,157 of CAYLMV010000025.1, forward strand.
CGTCAAGCGCCCTCTTCCGAGGATAACGTATGACGAAGCGGTAGAAATTCTCCATAAAAAGGGAATCGCGTTCGAGTGGGGGAACGATCTCGGCGGAACCGACGAGACGGTAATCTCGGAACAGTTCGACCGCCCTGTGATGGTTCACCGGTATCCTTCCATCGTTAAGGCCTTCTACATGAAGCGTGATCCCAAGAACGAGAAGCTGGCCCTGGCAGTCGATGTCTTGGCACCGGAAGGATATGGAGAGATTATCGGCGGAAGCCAGCGTGAGGACGATTATGATGTGCTTCTTGCGCGCCTGAAGGAACACAATCTTCCTCAGGAGGCCTTCGAGTGGTACCTCGACTTGCGTCGCTATGGCTCTGTCCCTCATGCCGGCTTTGGCCTCGGAGTGGAACGAACCGTTTCATGGATCTGCGGGCTCGACCATGTCCGAGAGACAATTCCGTTTGCACGGATGATCTACCGGTTAACTCCTTAAGCATCGAACTAACTGAACTTCTCTATGATTAAAGCAGAGCACCTTCGCAAGCAGTACGCATCTGTTCTTGCCGTGGATGACGTCTCGCTGGAAGTCGAGCGCGGAAAGATTTTTGGTCTGATCGGCCCGAACGGCGCCGGGAAGTCGACCTCGATCCGTATGATATTGAATATTATCTCGCCGGATCGCGGGTCCGTGACCTTTGGCGGCGCACCCTTCAGCCGTTCGATCCAGGATAAGATTGGATATCTTCCGGAAGAAAGAGGTCTCTATAAGAAGAACAAGCTTCTCGACACTATTGTCTATTTCGCGACCTTGCGGGGCGTTGCCTCGGGTGCGGCCAAGAAAAAAGCGCTGGAGTGGCTTCGACGCTTTGAGCTTGAAGCGTATGCCAAGAGAAAAGTAGAAGAGCTTTCAAAGGGGAACCAGCAGAAAGTTCAGTTTATCACCGCGATTCTTCACGACCCAGAGTACGTCGTTCTCGACGAGCCCTTTTCCGGACTGGACCCTGTCAACCAGATAGTGCTCAAGGATATTCTGCAGGAGTTGAAGCAGCAGGGGAAAGCGATCATTTTTTCAACTCACCAGATGGATTCTGCCGAGAAACTGTGCGATGAAATATGCCTCATCAATCGCGGGAACATCGTGCTCGAAGGAAGCCTGCGAGAGGTGAAGCAGAAATTCGGCAAGAACTCGGTTCATATCGAATACGTCGGAGATGGGTCGTTTATTCCGTCGCTTCCTTCCGTCAAGCAGGCGACCGTCTACGAGAATTATGCCGAGTTGCAGCTGAACGGGAATATTTCTTCCCGGGAATTGCTTTCGGCGGTCTCATCGAAACTTGAGATCAGAAAATTTGAATTTGTCGAACCTTCATTGAATTCTATTTTCCTCGATGTTGTGGGGATTCCCGATGAGAACGCGAAGCCTGCCGAGGTTCAGCCGCCGAGCGTGCCGAAACAGTTGACCGTGGCTTCCGACCGGCGGGTTCGAAATGTCATGTTCTCCTTCGTCATCCTCCTGGTTGCGACGCTTGTGGTAACGGTAATGACCTTAAAAAAAGGAGATTCAAATTGGAACGGATCGCTCCTGTTGGGGGCCGCGACTCTTTTCTCGCTATTCCGCTATGTGAGAACCAGGAAGACCGTCGCCGCCGAACTGCAGAGCCGCACAACGGAGGCTGACCATGCTCAGTAAATCGTTTCAGGTCGCAAAATGGGAATTTATTGAAAGAGTGAAGACGAAGGCATTTATCATCGGTCTCTTCATGATGCCGGTGATTATTTCTTTCTTCACTGTTGTCCCGAGCTTGCTTGCATCCAAGGCCGACGAAAAAACGCGCAGCATCGGCGTGATCGATGAGACCAATTCTCTGCTCCCGTCGCTGGAAGATCACATCACCAAATACAAACTCCCCGACAGCTCAGCGAACTATAAACTGGTCAACATCACCGATGATGACCGATCGAGCGAACATCTCAAAATGCTTGCGACCGGAAAAATCCTCGGGAACGAGATTGAAGGATACTTTTTCATTCCTTCCAGCGTCATGGATAGCGGCAAAATCGAGTATCGGTCGGAGAACGTCGGCAATATTCGCGATCAGGAGAGGTTTTCTAAGATTCTGGAAGACATCATCGTTGAGAAGAGGCTCGAGGGAAAAGGTTACAATGCGAAAGTTATTCGCGGCCTTATGACCGACGTAGACGTGAAGACGATCAAAGTCTCCTCCAAGGGAGAAGAAAAGGAATCCGGGTTTCTTGAGACATTCATCTCGGGCTACATTTTCATCATGATGCTTTTCACGCTCATCATGACCACAGGACAAATGCTGATCCGCAGCCTTGTTGAAGAGAAGTCCAACCGGATCGTCGAAGTGCTGATGTCGTCCTGCACATCGAGGGAATTGCTTGCCGGAAAGATCGGCGGACTTTCGCTTCTTGGCCTTACGACGATAGCTTTCTGGCTGCTGATTCTGGTCGGAGTGAATTTCACGATGAAGACCCCGTTCGTCTCCTTCGACCACATCGCTCTGCTGCTTCTCTTCTTTGTGCTCGGGTATTTGCTGTATGTCGCGATTTTCGTCGCGGCCGGCGCTCCCTGTTCGACTGAACAGGAAGCCCAACAAATGACAGCGTACACAACGCTCCTGGTGATGTCGCCCATCGCACTGGCGGTTCCGGCGATGCAGAACCCGGATTCGACGATGGTCAAGATCCTTTCCCAGATTCCGCTTCTCACTCCCACGATGATGGCGCTAAGGCTTTCTATTCAAGCGCCGGCCGCCTGGGAGATTATTCTTTCGCTCGTGACGCTGACTGCATCGATATTTGGAATGATGTGGATTGCTTCAAAAATATTCCGAATCGGAATTCTCATTACCGGGAAGCGTCCGAACCTGAAAGAAATGTACCGATGGCTCACGACAAACGTTTAAGCTTCCGGAGGTTAGAGTGAAATCATTCTGTTCGATTATTCTCATTGCGGTTCTTATTGTGTCCACCAAGACGGTATCTCAAGTGAGTATCCAGGGGAACCAGCGTGCGGAGGATCTCGGGAAGAATGTTTACGGACTTGGCGTCTCAGTCGGCCCGGCCTCAGGAATCGGCATCAGTTTCCGCGATCATCTCCCTTCAAAAATGTCTTTCCAGATTGTCGGAGGTATCATCAAGTCGGGGGATAAGACCTCATCTTCCATCGGCGCGGAATTTCAGTACGATCTCGTGCGTGCCAGCAAAACGCGCTTATACTTCGGCCCGTCGGCCGGCTATTTTTACAGCGGGTCGGGAAGCAACACGTATGCCGGACCTTTTCGACTCGGCATTGGCGTAGGAGGCGAACTGAACGTTGCGACGACTGTAAATATTTCACTCGAGGGAGTCTTTGTCTATTTTTCCAACGGCGACATCTCTCCGATGCCGCAGATAGCTTGCCATTATTATTTTTATTGATGCTCTACACAACGTGACGAGTCGGAATTCTATTACGTCCGCTGTGAACAGTACCAACGTGCAGGAGTCGAAGGATGGGTTTGTTCCGTACCAAAAGTGCTGATCCGGATTCACTGAACTACTTCAACAAGCCGAAATATCCCCCCGGTCAATATACAACCGAGAAATTCCCTGTGCTGACGTACGGGGTAACTCCGAAAATTGCCCAAGCCGAGTGGAAGCTGAAGGTGTGGGGGTTGGTTGAGGAAATTGTGAGCTTCGACTGGGATGCGTTTATGAAACTTCCTCAGACGAAACTCAAAGCCGATTTTCACTGCGTGACCACGTGGAGCCGGTATGACGACGTCTGGGAAGGGGTGATGTTTTCGGATCTCATGAAAGTGCTGAAGGTGAAACCTTCGGCCAACCATGTGATGCAGCATGCGTACGGCGGATACACCACGAACCTGCCGTTGGAATGGATGCTGAATGAGGACGTCATGTTTGTCCATACGGTCAACGGCAAACCGCTTGAGCGGGACCATGGAGGTCCTATGCGCGTCTTCACGCCGCGCCGCTATGCCTGGAAAGGCGCCAAATGGGTCAATGGTCTCGAGTTTATGGAGAAAGATCGTCCCGGTTTCTGGGAGCAGAATGGTTACAGCAATACCGCGGATCCGTGGAAAGAAGAGAGGACGTGGTAAGAAAGAACGAGAATTGATACATGAAGAAGCCCCGTCGCCGGGGCTTTTTCATTTTGCGAAGGGTTCTATTTCACGAGGCCAAGACCGCGGAGTATCTTTTTCAGCGCCGCCCTGTTCTTGGCTCCCATCCGTACGAGTGGGAGCCTGTAGACTTCTTCAACCATTCCCATCATGGCAAGAGAAGCTTTGACGGGAATCGGGTTTGTCTCCATGAAGTTTGCGTTCATCAAAGGGAGAAGTCTGTTGTGGAGCGCGAGCGCTTTCTTCCAGTTCCCCGACAGACCTGCGCGGACGAGGTCCGAGAAATCTTTGGGAAGTTCGTTCGCCACAACCGAGATGCAGCCGTCGCCCCCGATGGACAGAATGGGAAGCGTAATCGCATCGTCGCCCGAGAGGAGAGAAAAGTTCTTCGGTTTATTTCGGGCTATTTCCATGATCTGAGCGAGGTTTCCCGAGGCTTCTTTTACTGCAATCACGGAAGGGAGTTCCTCTGCCATTCGAAGCGTCGTCGCGGCAACGATATTCCCCCCGGTTCGGCCGGGTACGTTGTAGACGATCAGCGGAATATCGACAGCCTCTGCAACTGCCTGATAATGCTGGAAGTACCCTTCCTGCGTCGGTTTATTGTAATACGGCGCCACGAGGATCGCGGCGTCTGCACCCATGTCTTTCGCCAGGTGGGTAAGTTCAATCGCCTTATTGGTATAATTGCTGCCGCTTCCGGCGAAGACTTTCGCCTTTCCATGAGCGCGGTCGATGACGATTTCCAGAATTCTGCTATGTTCATCGAGCGAGATGCTCGGACTCTCTCCAGTGGTACCGATGGGAATAATCGCTTCGACGCCGCCGGCGATCTGGTAATCTACCAACCTTTTGAGCGCAGCTTCATCAAGCGTTCGGTCTTTCTTGAACGGAGTTACAAGAGCTGTGCCGGTTCCGCGGAAAAGTTTTTGACGTGCCATAATGGTCCAGGATATTCGGGTTGGATGTGGTTGGTATTCAGTACGCGAACGATGTATTATTCCGTTGTGATATCTTCAAAGAGCTTTTCAATCGGAAGGGGTTCAAAGAATTCGTGATGCAGCCGTATGACGGCTTCATTGACCTTCTGATCGTCTATAACGAGGCTGATGTTCAATTCGGATGCTCCCTGCGATATCATCATCACGTCGATATCTCCCAGGGATTTGAAAATGCGGTCCGCAACGCCGACCGTCGAATGAAGGCGCTCGCCGATGATGCTGACGATTGCCTTGTTCTTGAAAACAGCAACGTCGGCGAAAACCTCCAGTTCGGAAACGATCGCCTCCAGGTTCTCCGGATCGCCGATTGTCAACGACGCTGAGGCCACGGAAGTGTTGATGAGATCCAGAGGGGTATGGTGCTTCTCAAAAACGGAAAGAATCGACTCCATAAATCTGTTTGCGGTCAGGAACCGGGTCGCCTGTACATTGACGACTGAAATCCCTCGTTTGTTGGCGATCGATTTCACGGAAATATTCGATGCAGGGGGAGAAGCGAGAACGCGCGTGCCGGTGGAATGAGGGCGTTTTGAATTGAGGACGACGACGGGAATATTCTTCTGCACAGCCGGCCGGAGCGTGCTTGGATGAAGAACTTTCGCGCCAAAATAAGCCAGCTCCGATGCCTCCCTGTATGAAATCATTCTCAGTTTTTTCGCGTTCGGCGTGATTCGAGGGTCGGCGGTGAGGATCCCGTCGACATCGGTCCAGATCTGAATCTCTTCCGCATTGAGGGCTGCCCCGATGATTGCGGCAGAATAGTCAGAACCTCCCCGTCCGAGCGTCGTCGTAATCTTCCGTGCCGTAGAACCGATGAATCCCTGCGTGATGACGATCTTGTTCTCTCGAAGCAGCGGCATGATCACCGCGTTAGCTCTCGCGTCAATGTCACCGAAGATGGGCGTGGCGTTTCCGAACTGGTCGTCGGTTATCATGAATGAACGGGCATCCACCCATGCGACATCATGCCGTTTGTCCCTCATTGCCTCAGAAAAAATCGAGGTCGACATCAATTCCCCCATTGCTGCGATGGTGTCGAGCGACCGCTTCGTAAGTTCTCCGAGAATGGCTATGCTCTGGCATAGATTGCGAAGTTCTTCGAAGCGCTTCCGCAAATCAAAGATGAGCCCCTGGACTGCAGAACGCGAGTCGATGAGATTTTCGGCTATCACGACGTGCCGTTCCAGGAGGTCGTTCAGGATGGAAGTCGATTGCTCGAAGTCTTCGGCAACGGAGAGTTCAGCCGATTTGAGGAGGGCATCGGTCGCTCCGGCGATCGCGGAAAGAACGACTACAGGATGTCGCTCTTTTTCCCGGGAGACGAGGGAAATCGCATTAGCGATGGAGCGGGCATCTTCGACAGAGGTCCCGCCAAATTTCATGACGATCATAAACAATCATAAGCGCAATACGCATGCAAACAAATCAATTGTGAGCAATATACACCTCTTTTTTCTGAAATCAAATGCACGACGCCGGTATTGAAACTGATCGCTTTGTTGCGTTAATTAACTAACCAGGAATATCTATTAAGGTACGCCACCCCATTGCGACTTCAACGGCGAACAGCCAGTATACTCCGCGAGCTTGAACAAGTTCTCGGCGTCCCGCACCAGAAGAAAGCAAGGACCGGGGCGCTCGACATGTTGATCGGGACGGTGCTCTCTCAAAACACCAACGACCGAAACAGCCATCGCGCATACCTCCGGCTCCGCAAAAGTTACCCGACCTGGAAAAAAGTGGCGGAGGCTCCCATATCCGGTATTGCTTCTGCCATCAAGGTTGGTGGGATGAAGAACCTGAAGAGCCGGAGGATCAAACAGCTGTTGCTGGAAGTAAAGGAGAAGAATGCCGGGTATCGTTTGAGCGGCCTCGATAAGATGTCCGATGACGAGGTCATTTCGATGCTGACCGGATTTGATGGAATAGGTTTCAAAACTGCAGCGTGCGTTCTTCTGTTTTCCCTTCGGAGAGAAGTTTTTCCCGTTGACACTCATATCCACAGGATCTGCAACCGCCTCGGACTCGTTCGGACGAAAACGCCGGGGAAAACGTTTGAAGCGATGAGACCTCTAGTCCCGAAAGGCAAATCGTACTCGTTCCACACGAATCTCATTCGGTTTGGGAGAACTGTGTGTCTTGCCCGGAATCCTCGATGTCAACAATGCCCATTGTATCAGGAATGTGAATTTCCCGAGAAAGAGTCCCATGCGAAGCGGAAACGAGTATCGAGCGGAAGAACCAATGCCGACTTTATGCTGCTTGACTCAATTTGATTGGATGTGATATGCTGGCTCGTTCTGCTGAGCAATTCAGATGCGTCTTTCATTGGTTTCGTTGACATCCCTGGCGGAATTTTGTATTTTGACCTACGTTTACTGCATTGCTGACAATCAATCATAGTTTCTATCCTTCTTAAGCGGGAAAATATTAGCCGGATTCTCGTGATCAAGCTCCGGGCCATCGGGGATGTGTTACTATCCTCTCCCGTGGTTCAGAACTTGCGTGAGTATTTCCCCGATGCCATCATCGATTTCTTGACGGAAGAGTACGTCGCAGACGTGATGGTCGGCAATCCCTGGCTTTCTGAGGTCTTAACATTCGACCGGAGGAGGGATTCAAGCATCGGGATCATTCGACGTGTACGCCAGAAACATTATGATCTTGTGATTGACTTATTCTCGAACCCGAGATCTGCTATCATCACGGGACTCAGCGGAGCGAGGGCTCGGGTGGGATTTCCCTTCCGGTGGAGGAAATATGCTTACAACATCATCATCCCCCCGAACAACGGAAATATCCACAACGTCGAGTTCAATTTGGAGGTTCTGCGCAAGCTCGACATTCCGGTAACACATCTGTCACCGTATTTCCCTCTGAGTGAACACTCCAAGGTCTTCGCGCAAGAGTGGATCGTCGGTCAACATCTGGAAGGAAGACCAATTATTGGTTTGAATCCCGGGGGAGGATGGACGACAAAAAAGTGGGGACTTGATCACTATGCCCGGCTCGGCGATTTGATTTCTGAACGTCACAACGCGGCTATCATTCTTTTGTGGGGACCCGGCGAGGAGCAGGATGCGTTGTATGTCCAGCATAAAATGAAGGCTCAGTCGAGGATGATCCCTCGTACGACATTGGGTCAGCTTGGGGCAATCATCGGCAGATGCGAACGTATTGTGAGTAACGACTCCGGGCCGATGCACATCGCGGCAGCTCTCAGAGTTCCTACGCTCGGGATCTTCGGCCCGACAAATCCAATCCAGCAAGGACCATACGGGGAAGGACACCGCTGGGTAAGAAACGAAGCCCTGGATTGTCTGGAATGCGCTCTCACGAAATGCCCTATCGGGAATGTATGCATGACTCAATTGGATGTGGAGAAAGTGATGGAAGTCTTCAATCAATTGCCAACGAAGTCACAACGGAAGCCATCAACAGCTTATCTGCAGAAATAATCATGAAGAAGAAACCTGCCTTGAAGAAAAAGCGGACTCCGATTCGCATTCCTGATTGCAGAAATTTTACCGGGTATAAGCCATGCTTTCCGGATACACAATGTTACAAAGAGTGCGTGAACAAAAGTCCAATTGGAAAGAAGATCCTAATCATCAACCTTGATGCGATGGGAGCCGTGCTGCAAACCACCGCAACGCTCCCCGCGATTAAGCGTAAATATCCAGTGAGTCACATTTCCTGGATCACGTTGAAAAATGCATATCGTCTTCTGGAAAATAATCCCCTGATCGACGCGGCATTTGTCTGGGAACCCGAAAGTTGGCTGATCCTCCAAAACGTTGAATTCGACGTTATTTATAGCACGGACAAATCGAGGAGATCATGCGCCTTTGCCAACTCGATCCGGGCAAAGGAAAAAGTCGGCTTCGGGTTGAACAAAAATGGAGTGATTGTGCCGCTCAACAAGGAGGCCGAATACAGTTATCTTCTCGGTCTTGATGATAACTTAAAATTCCGTGTCAACCGGAAATACGGGACTGAAATACTTCAGGAATCGATGAAACTAAAATTCCGCCGGGATGAATACATTCTCAATCTTTCCGATCAGGAGAAGGATTTTTGCGAGCGTTACAAAAAAGAGACGGGGCTCAACGGGGGCGAGTGCATCGTTGGCTTCAACACCGGATGTTCTTATTTGTATCCGAACAAGAAGATGACGGTCGAACAGCATGTGATGCTTATTGAGAGGTTGTGGCGAGTTGAAGGACTCAGGTTAGTGTTGCTGGGAGGGCCCGAGGATACTGAGCGGAATGCAGAAATAGTTCGCCGGACCGGAAAGAAGGTCGTTAGCACCCCGACGACAGAGGGGATTCGGAGGGGGATTTGTTACGAAAATATTTGCGACGTGATTATTTCCGGAGACTCATTCGGCATGCACGTGGCGATCGGCCTCAGGAAATACGTGATTGCGTGGTTCGGATTAAGCTGCTGGTCGGAAATCGATTTGTATGAGCGCGGAATAAAACTCACTCCCGAGGGGCTCCAGTGTGCTCCATGCTGGAAAAAGGTCTGCCCGTACAATCTTGAATGTATTCAGATGATAGATCTGGACGCCATCGTTGAACACGTCCGGGAATACCTGGTTAAGGAGTTCGGAGCGCAAAAAAGAGTTATTCCTGCTTAACACCCTTTTCTTTTAAGTACTGGTCAAACTGCTTTGACTCGTACTGGTCTTCTGCAATGTAGGAGAGGACATGCAGGAACATCGGAGCTTCGAGGTACCCGGGGAGCACCGTGATTGGTTCGCTGTCATCTTTCAGGAACAATGTCGTCGGATATCCGGTCACTCCAAACGTGGCTGCTAACTGTGCCGGCGAGTAGTCCTTCCCTTTGTAATGAAGCGTACCTTCGCCTTCTGCATTCATCTTAATGACGACGAAGTTTTTGGAAAGATAGTCTTTGACCACTTGATCTGTGTAGACATTCTGATCCATCTTTTTGCACCAACCGCACCAGTCAGTGTAGACATCGACCAGTATTTTCTTGTGGCTGGTTTTTGCCCGCTCGATCCCGCCGTTAAACGACTCCCACTTCAAATTCATAGCAGTTTTTTTAGGTTGGGCTATGAGGATCTCACCGGAGATCAATATACAAATAGTAAGAATTCTGATTAAAGCCTTCATTCGATCTCCAGTGAATAGGTTTAGTAGTTATTCCAACATCCGGGCATTGCATTCCGTTCCAATTGTCATGAACGCGTACGCTTCTCATCACTCAACACTGCTACAACTTGTTTTATGACCTGATCGACCTGGATATCGTCAAGCGGGCAGATTTTGGGGTCTCCAGGACACTGCTGTTGACAATAACCGGCTGCGGGGAGCAAAACTTCGGAACGGTTTCCGAGCGGTCCCCAGAGCAGCGGGGAACAGGCTGTCAGTGGACAAAACAAGGAGAGCGTCGGCACGCGAAGGGCAGCCGCGATGTGCATAGAGCCGGTTGAGGATGATATGAGCAGGTCGCAATTTGCTACTGTAGCCATGTGATCTCGAAGGGGTTGGCTCATAACGACAGCGCCAAGATTTTCCACGTCCGAGAAGAGCGCTCTCCGCTCAACTTCGTGCGGACCGAGATTGATGATAACGCTGTATCTGAGCAAGAGTCGCTCAATTAACTCAGTATAACGTTCCGGCTTCCAATTTGGGGATGAACTTCGGGAGAGGGGATTAACTGCGATTACTGATTTGTCGAATGAGATGCCGCGCGAGACAAGGCCGCTCCGTGCAATCATCTTTTCCTCTTCCGTGAGATACAGCCGGGGAGTCACAGTATGAAAAGTCGCACCAATCTTCAGTCCAAGATCGAGCATGTACTCCGCCTCGTGGCGGAGAGGAATATATTTACGACGACTGACAAACCTCGTGAAGGTGATCATTTGATAGAGCTTGTGCCCGACGCCGACGCGAAATGAGATTCCTGCGAGGAACATCATCCAGGCATGGCGTTCTCGCGGAAAGGGCATCAGGCCGACATCAAAATTGTGTTTGCGCAAATTCCCGACCTGCTTCCAGAATCCCCTTTTTCCGGCATCAATCCCGCCTGGGTCATCAGTCAGCAAAACGTTGATATGCGGGTTTCCCTCGAGCAGCGGGACATTCGACGGGTGAACCATCACTCCGATGAATGAATCCGGAAAAGATTCCCGGATGGATCTGATGAGCGGCGTGGTCAACACTACGTCGCCGATTCGATCCGGCCTGATGATAAGAACTCGTCGATGCATCGGCTGTTAAATGTCAGAGTATGCTTTTATATGCACTGAGTGTCTTCTCTGCGACTTTGCTCCATAGGAATTCCCGGCGTATATGCGCCCGAAGAGCATCGTTTCGATTTTCCTGCAGCGCTGCGATGATTCCGTCGCGGATGGACTCGCCCGAATTCGGGTTCACATAGTGAGCCATTGTTCCGAAATAGTCGCGCGTCCCTCCATGCGGAGTGATGACGATTTTTGCTCCTGCGAGTCCGGCTTCGAGCGCTGCGATGCCGGGAGTTTCGAAGAGGGAGGGGAGAGCGAACACGTCGCACGCGGCGTACGCCGATGCAAGAAGCTCTGAGTCATTTTCAAGCCCGGGGATCACCAAAATGTTCTTGTTCTTTGCAGCCTCGTTCAGGCATCGTTCTCCCTCGCGGCCGATCACTTTTCCAATGATCACTGCGGGATGATCAATCGTCTTGAGAGCCTGGATGAGACCAAAGACGTTCTTTCGCGGCGGTCCGATGTGACCTACATTGAGAATGAATTTCTCGACTCCATACTTTTTCCTGAACAGTGCCGCGTCTCCGTTTTCGAAACTCGGCTTGACGCCGTTTGGAACGATGGAGATCTTCTGCGGCGGAATACCCAGGCCCTGTTCGATAAGTTGCGCCTCATCCGAAGTGTTCGGCAATACCGCTTTGGACCATTCACATATCTGCCTGGTAAATCCATAGTCCGTGTAAATGCCGGCGCGGAACCGTTTCAAAGCGCGTTCAAGCGAGAGCGTTGCGCGAATCGCCACGGCTGAGCGCTGGGTGAAGAAAATGGGAGAGGTCACCATCGGAATGGAAAGAGTCTGCAGGTTCCTCACAAGATGATAAGTACCGAGGTTCGCGGAGAAAAGGTGGATGAGGTCGCACTGCAGCTGCGATGGTTTTCCCCATGGATCAAACAACTCAACATCGATTCCAAGTTTCTGGAGTTCAGCCTTCGTCTCGAGGATTTGAACCCTCGGTCCGCCGCGGATAAGTGATACCGCCTCATAGCAGGCCATCATTATTTTCATTGAGTCCTCTTATACCACATGTCGAGCAGATTCACGATAAGATGCCGGCCGTCGAACCGGCGCATTCGGGCAATGTCCGCCGGAACGGGCGGTTTGGGTGCGGGAGATTGAAGGTGAAGCGAATTGATGGGAATCAATCCGCCAGAGTTCGTTATTGCCTCTTTTCCGTCCGGCAACACTATTCTCCAGTAGACATTTGATGTGCTGTCCGAGGCAGTTGCCGTGACAGAATTCTCTTTCCGATGATATTCAAATTTCAGGTCGATGGCGTTTCGCTTCTTCCACCATTCAGCATACTCGGAGTACGAAAGGTTCTCGACGTGTTTTAACCTGACATACTGGAAAACATCCTCAAAAATTTCGAGATGATGGTGTGTTGGATGATGGTAGAGACAGAGAGGCTCCCTAAGCAGTATTTTGAGATCGATCAATTGCCGAAAGTACTCTTTCATTTCGGCTGAACTGTATCCGGACCTAAGCATGCTGCCGACGCAGATCGGATGTATCGGCATTTGAAGAACAGGTGAGAACCTGTCGTTCAGGAAGGGGAAGAAAGGCAGATCATCATAGTCGAGGCTGAACTCGGATGAGAACTGCATCCCGAGCTGCTCGAATACGGCGGCGACCGATAGATTCCACGTGCCATAAGGCGCCGCTGCGCCCTGGGCGGTGATACCGCATTGGTTGAGCAGAGATTGAGCCCTGCTGAAATTCTGGAAGTTCAACTCATCCGTTGAGTAGCTCAGGTGTTCGTAACAATGAATGCCGACCTCTTGTTTGCCAAAGTTCTTGAAACGGGAAAGCCATTGTTCATGGCTTTTTGTATCGACAAACCACATCGTTTTGATCGAATAGCGGTCGCAGAGCCCGTGCAGATCGTCAATATCTTTGAGCGTTCCCTGATCAGAATCCACACGGAAGGTAAAAACTGAATGACGTGCGTTGGGATAATACCATTTGTGGACAAAGGGAATCCCACGGTAGGAATAGCAATACTGAAGTATTTCAGTAATAAAGCTGCGGAGAGCGCCTTTTGAAACGGCTGAAGTTACCTCGCTTGGCAATCTCGTTTTCCCCGCATAGAAGTTCTTCCTCTTCGATCTCGTATCGAGGATGAGGGCATTGACATCAAATGGAACAGAAACCAGGATACCTTTGCCGAGCTGGTAGATCTCGGGAAAATGATGATGGGTATCGGAAGTCCTCGTCTCCCTGATGCCGGGAGAATAGATGTCCATCATCGTGCACGGCGAGAACTTGTCAAACGAGTATGGGGCAAGGGTCGTGAAATGCGCGGTCTTCATCCTCGTATGCACAAAACTGTGCGCGGCTCCGTACGTTGCAAGTGCGGCGCCCCCTGCCTCAACATATTCGAGCAAGCCCTTTTCCTGGAGTGATGTCGGAGATGCATTGACGATAATTGCACCGAGCTCATCGGGTCTAAAATCCTCGGAGGCCGAGACGGTTTTCCACTCGAGGCCGATTTGTTGGAGCAATAGCTCCCAGCCCGGCTCCCGTCGAAGTATTCCAGCAGTGAGCTTCAAACGAGGCGCTCCTTCAAAAAGACAATGTCATCTTTCGTGAAGCCCTTGAGCAGGAGCAAGAGGGGGAGGTATACGATCACGCCGAGGAGCAGCGAGATAAACACGTTGGCAGACGGAAGGATGAACAGAACAGCGCCCATGAAAAGAGATGCCGCAAGAGGCCTTACAAATTCCAGCGTCAACGGAGTCCGGATAGACTTCTGACATTCGCGGTACATCAGAGCCATCATAGAGAACTCGCCCGCTGCCATGCCTATCGAAGCGCCCGTTGCCTTCCAATAATAGGTGAGAGGAACGAGTATGGCGAGAAGGAGAAGAGAGATCGTCACGATAATCGCCGAGTAGCGTTTTTCCTTTCCAACAGCAATGACTGCATATGCAAAAATACTATTTAAAACTGTAAAGAGGAAGTACAACAATAGGATTTGCATCAGCACCACAGATGCTTCATACTGTGAACCGAATATCAGCATCATCATCGATCGGGCGAGCACAAGTCCGCCAACGCAGATGGGCAATGTTGCAACAAACAAATATCGCAGCACACGGCTTATCTGTGCTCCAAGTTCCGCAGGGTTCGACGCGGCCGTTCGTGCGACGAGAGGATAGAAAAGGCTGTAGATTGCCCTGTCGATGGCGAGAAGAAAGAAGATCAACTTGGACGCCGCGCTGAAATTCCCAATGTCGAGGGAAGTGGCAAATATTCCCAACAAAATGATTGGGAAATTCAGAACTGCCTGACCCATGAAGTTAGCTGCACCTACAGGAATGGAATCGCGGAGGAGCTTCCTCCATTTGACCGCCGCCGGATCGCCGAGTTCCAATGAAGTGTTTTTGATTCTTCTCCTCCTGTAGATCAGATACATGAAAACCGAGGCGAGAAGGATATTGACAAAATACGAGGCCGGCACCAGAAGTATGGCGGATCGCGACCTGACGAATACAAGCAGCAGAGCAATGAAGATGAGCAGCGAAAGAGAACGGCTGGCTCCAATCACACTGAGATCTCGTTTCGCCTGGAAATACCAGTCAATGGAAAAGGCGTATGGAAACAGCGCCGCAGAATAGAGAAGGACGATCCAATACGTTGTGTCATCGTGGACGGCAAACCGCAATATTGCGATGATGACGATGCAGACGAGCGCGGCCAGCACAAATCTCAACCATGACACGCGCCCGATCACAAGATCCTCGTCCACCGAATCCTGCGAAACGATTCGCGTCGCGATAATATGGATGCCTGGGCTCACAATGATAATACCGTATGAGAAGACAGCCAGGCCAAGGTTAATGAGGCCAAATCCCTCGCCGCCCAACGTTCGAGCAAGATAGGTTGTTCCGACGAAACCCAGCAGCCGAACGAGAGCATCAAAGCCAAAAAGTGAAATGAGATTCTTAGCGTGGAGTTTCACTTCAGGAGTTCACTGATGATTCTTTTAAGGGCTGCTTCCCTTTTTTCAATACTAAAGTGCGAAGAGATTCTCGTTCGTGCAAGTTTCGCCCGTTCGGGCGGCGACGTCAACGCATCCCTGATCGCGTGTATCGTTTGCACTTCATCTGGATATTCCACCAAAAAGCCTGTGTTTGCAATAGCGGTCGGGATCCCTCCAACAGTCGTGCCAACGGGGATGCATTCGCACAGCATTGCTTCGCAGAGTGCGTTCGGCAATCCTTCGCGGTACGACAACTGACAATATACTTTTGCGCGCTGATATGAGGCGAGAAGCGTCTCCCGATCGGCAAATGGGAGGCAATCGAGATTGCCGGGGGGAGACAGCTGCGATGAAACGAGCGGGTCGATGCCGATGAGCTGGAATCGCACGTCCGGCATTTTCTTCGCGACGGCAATGAAAAAATCGACTCCCTTGATTTTTACCCGCATAACATCGGGGCAAGAAGCGACCATCAGCACCACGTTTTGTTTGATCCCTGACGGAATCCAGTAGTTGTCTTCGTATCCCGTCGGCACGACGGAAATGTTTGCTCCATCGTAGCGCGCCAATCTGATCGCTTCCCGTTTCAGGAAATCATCTACGGCAATAACAGCGTTCGCGTGAGTGATACCGTACCGCACAATCTTGGATTTCCACCATGTGTTCCAGATACCGTAACCTAATTCTCTTTCCGCAGCAACATCAACGCCGCCCAGAACGAGCACAGATCTCCTCCCGATGAGATTCGCAAGCAATACAAGAAAAGAAGAGTAGACCGAAGCGAACCAGGAAAACGTAATCTCGTTTGAGGCGATGCGGCTGGCGAAAGACAAAAACAAAGTCAGCCCTTTTGATATGAGCGGTGTGACATTGAAGTTTCTTTGGAGGATTCGTAAATCTTGATCGATGAAGGAAGAGTGAAATGTTGCGGTAAATAATATGTTACGTCGGACGGGCAATGGTGGTCATTCCCTAAAATCAGAGATTAAAGGAGAGAGCGAACGTATGGGTGTTTCCGAGATCGTCCAGGAATGGGACAAAGGCATAATCGAACTCTACGAGGCCATACCGTATGCCCAAGCCTACCGAATATCCTTTCGCCTCATAACCGAATTGATATCCGGCGCGGAGGGAAAGAAAAGACTCGTACACCGTCTCAGCGCCGACGTGAACCCGGGTGCCGGTGTCCTGGGGGACCTTGAGAATATCGGTAGCGATCGTGTAGCCGAACTCGCCGCTTGTTGTGCTCGAGTACGATACCCCGACCCTGAACGTGCTTGGAAGAGTTGTCGATTCGCTGGCCAGCGAAGATGTCGAGCCGATGTTTGAGATTGCAGCGGCGACGGCAATATTTTGGTTCACTTCGTACTTTGCTCCGAGATCGAATGCGGCGCCGCTCGATTCGTCGACGTAAATTTTCTCGTACAAGAACTTTCCTGTAGCACCGATACTTAGTGAGGTGTCGATTCGCCAGCTTGCCGTGGCGGAGATCGCCATATCGTGAACTCCAAACGTACCCAGGGAAGGGCCGGGTGCCTGACGTATTTCGATATTGTCGACATTTGTGGAGTTCAAGCCAAACCCAAGCGCGAAGGCACCCGAATGGACTGTCGCGCCGAGGTACTCGATGGCAGTACCGAAGATCCAATCCTTATGCATGAAGGTGATCTCGTCCGCGGAGCCGGTCGCGATCCCCGCAGGGTTGTAATAGATCCCGGCGGCATCGTTCGACAGTGCAGTGTATGCTTCTCCCATTCCAATCGCCCTTCCCCCGACCCCGAGCTTCAGAAATGTGAGTCCCGTCGATGCGTTCTGGAGTTGGGCAGATAGAGGGCTGGCAACAAGAAGGAATATCGAGATGAAGAGTTTTTGTTTCATATGACTCTCACTAGAACCTTGAGGAGAGGGAAATAACGTTCATCGCAAATAAATTGTAGGGCTCGACGACGTAGGCATAATTCAGTATCGGCATAAAATCGGCAGAACTCACCCGAAGGGTAAATCCAAAAGTCGGGGCGGCCTGGCTTGGATCCTGAGTATCCCAATGATCGAGGCCGCCTCGGATGGTAAACTGATCGTTCAGAGCTACCTCAGCACCCATACGAATGATATTCGTGTTCATATTGGAGTTCTCTATTTCGAGAGATATGAGCGCAGTGTGCTCATTCAAAGCGTAGCTGAGACCAATTTTTTTCAACAAGGGAAAACGCTCAACGGTAGAAGCTCCCTGATCGCCGTAAATATTTGAAGTATCCCACTTGTATTTCGAGCCGATGTCCTGGATGACGGCACCGAGCGTTAGGTCATTAGTCAGGCGAATCATCGTTCCTACGTCGATGCCAAGGTCTGTCGAGGAGACTTTTTCGAAAAGGCGATAGTAGTAGATCTTCAGTGCAACGCCGAGCGAAAAATTCTTGGACATGCGGTTAGCGAACGAAAACGAGAATTGATTTTCGGAAGTATAATACTCTTCCGTCTGAAATCCGTCGGCATCGCGCCCGTCGATATTGCGAACTCCGGCGTTGATGATGCCGAGCGAAAATCCAGCCGTCGGTTTAATAGCCTGGGAATAAGAAATGGTATTGAGAGATCGGTCAAGGGAGAGCAATCCGCATGACACTGCAGCAACTCTGCTGGTAAGAAATGGCGTGGATGCGGGGTTGTAGAAACTCGATAAATCGCCGTCGTCAACAGCAGTCATCGCATTTCCCATCCCCATTCCGCGTGCGCCAAATCCAAGCCGGGAAAAAGCCCCGGGCGTCCCGTCCATCTGAGCGTGCAATGAGCCCGCGATGACGAAGGGGATGAGTGTTTTCCAGAAATTGATTTGTTTCATCTTATTGTAGTACTAGTATTTTTCCCCACAACGGGTCACTGTTGCCAATCACCACTTGGTAAAAATAGGGGCCATTCGAAACTTGCCGGCCTTTGTCGTCTTTGCCGTCCCAGATTTCGTCAAACTCCGTTGTGCCGGACCGGACGGCATTGGAGACCACGGTGCGCACGAGGTTCATTCCAAAATCGAATACCCTGATAGTGACTTTGGACAGTCCATTGACGATTGCGTAATGAAGCCTTACAACCTCGAAGTTTGGCGAGAAGGGATTAGGATATGCATAGGTCGATCGGACAGAAGTGAGCGGCTGCGCGGCATGGAGAATTGTCCAGGCCGACCCAAATTGGGATGCATTGTTGTCTTGTGTGTACACCGTGCCATCTTGACCTCCAAACCAAATGTTTTCACCCTGCGCATCCACACCGTAAAACTGCGGCGAGGTGATTCGTTGTTTCGAGCGGACGTCGTAGATAGTTCCGGAGAGGGTCCATGTCTTTCCGCCATCGGGCGACCTGTAAATGCCGTCGTCGGTTACCGCGTACGCTATGGAATCCTTGAACCCAAGGTTGTGGCAGAATTCTCCGATGAGCGACGTTTTCCATGTTGCCCCGCTGTCGGCAGAAAAACTCACGCCTTGAGCTTCGCTGCTGTCGGTAGCACGCGTACCGGCCCACATGATCGATCGTCCGCCATAAGATTGCATTCGAAGCGCGACAACAAAGTTTCCCGTGATGGGCGCCGTTTCGTTTTGGTGGCTGAATTTCACCCATGACGTGCCGCCATCCGTCGTCTTGTTGATACCGCCAGCTGTTCCAATCCACACCTTCGCCCAGTTTTCTGCATAGACAGAAAATACACGGTGGTTCAGATTCCCGCCGAGTCCTAGATTTCCTGCAACGGGCGACACGTCAAACTTCAGAGAGTCACCAGGTGAAATGCTGTTGAGATTGTCGGGAGGAATGATGACAACTTGCCACGACTTTCCTTTGTCGGTCGACTTTCGCGCCATGCCAGCATACGAGGCAATCCATACGGCACTATCCGTTGCCGCAATGTCGTAGGTGATGTTGTTGATGTTCGTCGTAATTCCCAATGCGCGGATGAAGCTCTTGGAGTTATAGAAGAGAGTGTCAATGTTATACGAATCTCTCGGTTGAGGAATCACACTCCAAGATTCGCCTCGGTCTGCTGAATATCGAAGGCCGCTGCCTTCGGGGTAATCCACTCCATCGACTGTCGTGGTATGTGCAGTCGCTACCCATACTTCGTTCTGATGTATGGCGATTGCGGAAACATCCTCCTCCCCGAAGCTGGGATCTCCGTAATAATTTCTCCAAGTAGATCCCGCATCTGTTGAGCGGGACAATCCTTTTCCTGTGCCAAGCCAGATCGTTGATCCAGAGACCACAACGTCTGTCACGCTGTTGCTCAACGGGGTAACCGAACTGGAAGAGCTTAGCTCTTTCTCCAATCGGAACGAAGATGGAGCGGACGTTTGAGCATGAAGAAAGCCCAACGTTGCAAGAATTGCGGCAGATAGATACGCCGATAATCTGATCATGATTCTATTGAACGATGTATATGCGTAGAGTGAGGGTGTTAGAATGATCGCCGGTACGGTCCGTTGCCACGAATGAAAAATCTCGATATGTGGGAGGCGGCTCCGGAGTACCGGTAAATGGGATGCGTATAGTATAGATGCCATCGCCTGCCGTCAAGTCGCCGCTCGACATGGGCACGCCGAATTGGGTATTGAAAATAGTTCCCCCGTCATCATACAGATTGAATTGACCAGAGGACGAGCCATCGGGTTTTTTGGACGTTAATTTCACCGAGACGATATCACCCAGGCCTTCCGAATCTGACACCGCAAGCGTAATTGTCACGAACGTCGTATCGCCGGCCGCAGGCACCTTGATGGAATCCGGCATCGTGAGATTTGAAATATGGGGCGGGTGATTGTTGCTGTTCTTTATGGCGATTGAGAGGAGAATTGTGTTGCTGATGAAACCCTGGCTACTTCTTGCCTGGATCTGTGCTGCGTAAGTTCCGACGTCCCTTTTTAGTATATGGAGATGAGCGGCAGCGGAGAGCTTCCCGTCGCCTGCGATTTGATCGGGATAGACCCCATCGTCGAGAAATGGTCCGTCTATAAGAAGATTTCCAACGGGGTCGAAGACCATGTATGTAACCGATGTGCCGGCGTCAAGATTGCTCACCGAGGCAGTGAAGGCAATCGTCGTGTCGACGGGATCGGTAGGCTGGTTGGCAAGGAGATTGACGTCGAGAGTGCCCGGAGTCGCAGTTGCCTGGACGATCAGCGGAGGCGGAGCGGTATCTATGGCTCCTTTGTCCGGAATTTCACACCCTGCGAGCAAAAACAACAGTAGAGCTGAAAGAGAAGTCTTCATTCTGGTATTCATAAAAAAACCGAGGACTGCAACAGCCGCTCGGTTGTTCTACGCAGTCTCTTATATTGATGAGTGAATGACAAAACCACAACAATAAAAGAGTATCGAAATTATCAATAATGAGATTGCGTTGATGATAAGTATGTAGCTCCATTGTACAAAATAGGTCATTGAAAGTCAACGGTGATTAGAAGGAGATTGTGAAGGGGGTGGGCATGAAGGATAGAGCAAGGATGGCAAATGTAAGCCAGCCAAGGCTCTTTCTCGCGTCGTCGAGAGGGGATTCATCCATCACAGGGGGATGTTCGAGTTTCACGACAAAGAAAAGGATGAGAGCCCAAAAAAGCCATCCAGTCCAGCCGAATGCAAATGGAACCTTGATGAGGGGGAGCAATCCGAAAAGTCCGATGAGTAAGACAACGGCGAAGGCCAGGCGGCTGATAGATCGGTGTGTGCGGCCGAACATAGTGTATGCTACGTGACCGCCATCCAACTGACCTATTGGAATCATATTCATCGCCGTGACAAATAGTCCGAACCACCCCGCGCATAAGAAAGGGTAATGATACATTTCAGTCATCGGTGGAACGAATTGGCTCGTCGGATTCGTGAGCGTAGCCGCAAGGAACTGGTAAAGCAGGGAACTCCCGAAAGCAAGGTCGACGCCATTGCTTGGATGAACTTGCGTAAAGTAGTCGGGATGGATTGACAGAATGAATTCTTTCCCGGGCAGCGTCAGGAATCCATACGTCAGGATGATGAGGGTTGCAACGAATCCTGCGATAGGTCCCGCGGCTCCAATATCGAACATCACTTTGCGAGATGGTATCTGGGATTTTGTTCTGATGACCGCCCCTAAGGTTCCGAAATTCACAACCCCTAGAAGGTTTGGGAATGGGATGAAGTAGGGCAGTGTTGCATCGACGCCGTGCTGGCGTGCTGCCACGTAGTGGCCAAATTCATGGCAGGTGAGGATGAAGAGTATGGAGAGCGAATATGGGATACCGAGGAAAAAGTTACGGAGATCAAAAGGATCTCGATTGAGCCACTGCACGCCGGCAACGGTCAGCGTGAAAAATGTGACTATGAAGAGGGAGGAGTGAAAAAGGAGCTTTCTCAGACTCACGATGTCTTCAATACCGTACAGTAAAAAACTACTGGATCGAAAGGATTTCTGATAAGATATGAATTTTTGCGTAGAAACCCAATAGCTTTTGAAATACGAGATCGGTGACTGGAGCTCAGGACTTCATTGAAAACGAGAGTGCTGATCGAGTATCGATAGAGAAGAAAGAAAGCAAACAAATGTGATTTTATTGAGAAGTTGTTTCGGGATCGGTGAGATAGAAGATAGATGCAGACTGACTTATGGAAAAGTATAATCGGGAAGTAGTTGTTATTAGATAACCTTGAAGATGCGATGGTGCCTATCGTTCGTGTAGATCTTGCCTTTCAACTAGAAAGTGTTCGATGGCTCGCGACTAGATTTAGACTAGCCTCGGAGCATAGAATTCTATTCGGAGTATTCAATATGAAAAGAATGCAAGTAGCTTATTCTCATTCTTTGACCTAAGCCTCATCTATAAGTCGAACACTCGAACCGGACCCAGCCTTGGCACTGGTCAAGTTATCAGTACCAAGGCCTTATGTGTGTAAAAATGGATGATGCGATTGCTCTAGATTCGCTTCAAGAAGGGCGAGGGGCTGACTGAAGCGACATCATAATTAGCGGATGAGAGTTGCTTAACTCTTGCGCACGCTGCAAAGTTATGGCGTCCGATGCCAACGAATTGCTTGGTCTTGGTGCCGATGGCAAGGTTGAGGCGTCGAATGCCAACG
>CAYLMV010000026.1:0-2049 GCA_964384415.1 uncultured Chitinophagaceae bacterium
CCGACCCGCTGACCAAAAGGGAATGGCGGAAAAAAGGCTACAGCGAGATATCGATCCACTATGACGGTTCGCCTGTCGACCCAAAACCGGCTTGGGAATTGAGCCGTCATCAACATTTCGTAACGCTCGCCCAAGCGTCCTACCTTTCCGGAGATCGTGCATTTTTTGATGAACTGACCGCCGAATGGCTCCATTGGATTGATGAAAACCCATGCGGGGCAAGCATCAATTGGGCAAGTCCGCTTGAACTTGGCGTTCGCCTCATCTCCTGGACCCTTGCCTTTCAATTTGCCGAACCCCTGTTCTCTCCGAATCAACGAGACGTCATCGCTCGCAGCGTCTGGCAGCACTGTGCCTACCTTGCCGCGCATTTGTCGACGGACAAAGTCGTTCGCACAAATCATCTGATAGGCGAATGCGCTGGTCTTCTTATTGCATCGCACGCTTTCAAATTCCCGGAATCGGAACGGTGGGGGCAAAGGGGACGAAATATCCTCGAGAAGGAAATCCATTCTCAGGTCCATGCGGATGGCGGGGTAAAAGAGCAATCATCGGCATACCATCGATTCGACGTCGACTTCTTCCTTCTTGCACTCATTGCGACAAGAAACACTCAGCATTCATTCTCCGACGCGTTTACGCTCTCGCTTCAGAAGATGATAGAATGGCTGGGGATAGTCCGGACGCCGGCCGGCACGCTTCCACCTTTCGGTGATTCCGATAACGGAAGAGGGTTTAGGCTGGCTCCTTCCCTCAATTTCTGGAATGCTGATGGTTTGGTCGCTGCTGGCGCGGCATTTTTTCCCAACGACATCTCTTGCGATCTTCCCCGGCGCAACGAAGAAACATTTTGGCTGCTCGCCGAAAAAGAATGGAACTCCCTTAGCGTACCGAAGAAAGCTTCGGAGAGAAAAGCATGCATATTCCTGAAAGAGAGCGGCCACGTTGTTCTGCGCAACGGACGACCGGATGAAGAGAATTATTGCTTTTTCCGGGCCGGGAAATTTGGCATGGGGGGAGATGGATTTTCGTATCACAGCCACAACGATCTTTTCTCGCCTCTCATCTATATAGGGGGCGTTCCGATACTTGCCGACACCGGAACCTCTGTCTACCTTGGCAATGATGCGGATCGGGATTATTTGCGGTCGGCCGCGGCGCACAATACGACCTACGCTTCTTCATGGAATCTCTTTGAAGCAAATGAAATAATGGGATGGAGCAAAACTGCAGATGGGAAGTTTAGGGACGCAAGCGGCGCGGACAAGATTACGATCGAGTGCAGCTATGGAAACCGACGAATTCCCTACAAACGGACTATTTCCTGGATCGGTACTGTTTCATCATTTCAGATTGAGGATCAGTTCGCAGAAGCAACCGAAGGAGTGCACTCGTACTTTCATCTTGAAGATGGTATCACCGCCCGGCCGGCGGATCATTCAGTCGATCTCCTAAAAAATGGAGTCCCGGTCGCGCATCTCACTTTTGCCGGCAGCCTGTCACTTCAGATTGAGCGGGGGTGGCTCTCCAAGACCTTTGGAGCCAAAGTCGACGCCCAGCTACTCCATTTTTCATGGAATGCGCCGGATCACTCTCACGTCGAATTCGTGCTATCGCCTGCTCATTCAAATTCCAAAAGGTAACCCCTGAGCCATGGAAGAAGAACTGTATAGAAAGTTTTATGAAGTCGAGACAATGCACTGGTGGTTTTCCGCCCGGCAGAAGATTGTCATGGATATCATAAAACAACGCATTCATCCCGTGCGCGGGGCAAATGTGCTCGACTTCGGATGCGGCACGGGGGCTGTTCTCACGGAGTTGGCGAAAGACTATCATGCGTACGGCACGGATACCTCGTCCCTGGCAATTGAATTCTGCCATCAGCGAGGACTTGCAAATTCGTACTGTTGCACGCTTGAAACTTTTCCTCATCCTGAAATGAAGTTCGAGCTCGTGACCATGCTCGACGTGATCGAGCACATCGACGACGACTCGGGAACGCTGCGGCAGGCACTTCAGTTCATCCGGCCCGGGGGGCACCTCCTTGTT
>CAYLMV010000026.1:2149-41346 GCA_964384415.1 uncultured Chitinophagaceae bacterium
GCGGGAGCACGCTCGGGCTTGCAGGTTGACTCTCATTTCATTGTTATTTATATTTCCCCCACTTTAGGTTCGGTCAATACATTCATTATATTTTTCGGGAGACACACATGTCAGACATTTCACTCGATGCCCTCGGAATGGTTGAAACAAAAGGGCTTGTCGGCTCAATCGAAGCCGCTGATGCCATGGTGAAAGCCGCTAAGGTCACTCTTATCGGAAAGGAACAAATTGGCGGAGGGTACGTCACAGTGATGGTCCGGGGTGATGTCGGAGCAGTGAAAGCGGCCACCGACGCTGGAGCAGCCGCGGCACAACGGGTTGGCGAATTGGTCTCCGTCCATGTCATTCCGCGTCCGCACAGTGATGTCGAACTCATTCTCCCGAAGCGGCCCGCCGCCAAGTAGTCTGAGCTTCACTTTATTTCATCAGTGATATCACTGGAGCATGATGGATTTCGCTTTTGGCATGGTAGAGACGAAAGGTCTCGTCGGCGCGATTGAGGCTGCGGACGCTATGGTAAAAACGTCCAATGTCCGTTTGGTTGGAAAGGAACGCACCGATCCGGCGATGATCACGATAAAGATTATCGGAGAGACGGCGGCCGTGCGTTCAGCGGTCGAAGCGGGTGCGGCGGCGGCGAAGCGCGTGGGACAGCTCGTGTCGCAGCACATCATTCCGCGCCCCGCCGAGGGGATTGAGGAACTTATTTTTGCCAAGTCCTTCCTTTCGGAAGCCGAGATTGCCTCGCTCAAAGGGGGAATCGAGCCTGCTGAGATTGCCAGGGACGAGGCCGACGAAATTGAGGACGAGGGGGATGTCGATTTCTCCCCCCCGCAGGCAACACAGCGAGATGCCTATCTCGCCGAATTGACGGCAATGACCGTGCATGAACTCCGGTCATACGCGCGAAGCGTCGAAGGCCTCGCGATCTTCGGCAGGGCAATTTCGAAAGCGAACAAGGATCAACTTCTTGAGGAGTTGATGAAAGCGAAATTTCGTGACTAAAAACGTTCCATAAGCAAATAACCCAACTCCGTCTTCCTCACGATTCTCCATGAAGATGGAGTTTTCGTTTCTCCCCGGTTCGTTTCCGATTTGAAGAACAAAAACCTCCATATCGCGATATTCTCCACCATTTTTGCCGGCATACTTTGGCTGTGTGTGAATATGGGGTACGAATACCAGACCACGCTGCAGGTGCCCGTCGTCCTGGAGAATATAAAACCCAATCGAGCGCTTGCACGCCCCATCCCCCAAACGATCAGCGTAAAGATCAAAACGACAGGGTGGGAGATCGCCGGGCTCTACTTCGTTCCCGCCCTTCGGTATGCGCTTGACCTCAATGACGTTTCCAATAGGATCAGCTTCATCACAAACAAAGATCTGCCGGAGCGATTAGATCTGCCTGAGGGGATTCGTACTCTTGAAACAAAGCCGGACACGATCACAGTCGTCCTAGATGAGAAGATTAAAAAGAATGTTCCGGTTGAGCCTGTCGTGCGTATGAGTTTTCGGGAAGGATATGGTGCCGTGGGGGAGATCAAGTCTGTCCCCGACAGCATATCCATCACAGGCGCCCGCTCCCTGTTGGATCGAATCGACCGGTGGCAGACTGTACCCCGCGTGTTTTCCAACTTGAAAGGCGACGTGAAAGCTCAAGTTCCTGTTTCCGACACGCTGTCGTTCGGAGTTTCCCCTTTTCCCACCTCGGTCGACCTCCAATGTGACGTTCAGCCGACGGCAGAGAAAAGTTTCGATGCGATCTCCGTCGAAGTGAATCAGGTCCCCGGAAACCGCCTTGTGGTGCTTATCCCTCCGAAAATCAACATTATCGTCCGCGGGGGTATCGAACAGATCGCCGCCCTTGACAAAAAAGACTTTTCAGCGTATATCGATTACAAATCGATCCTTCTCGACACGACGGGCTCAATCCAGCCTGTTGTGACCTCGCCGAAAGACATCCGAATCGTGCACCAGGATCCGGAACGTCTCCAGTATGTGGTAAGAAAATAAAAAGGCCCAACCCTGCGGTTGAGCCTTTTTCGGAATCCCCGTGAAATTCTTCAGAACGGTTTATTCAAGCGAAGAAAAACGCTGACGGGAGCTTTTACGTCCGTACGCCACGCAAACCCGAGGCGCCAGCTGTCGTCGTGCCACCCCAGGGCGAATCCAATATCGGACTTTATCGATTTCCCGGTGACGGAAGGAAATCCGTCATTGAGCGACTTCGTCGTCGAAACGGAATCTGCCGCTCCCGCATCGGCGAGGAGAATAAAATTCAGACTGTTCGGCCAAAGAGAGACATCATCCATCATCCGGCCTTCCAGCATGTACTCGAAGTTGCCGAGGAGCATTCTGTTGCCGGCAAATTGTTTATAGGCATAGGCAGGAAGGGTATTGGCCCCGCCGATCTCGAACGACTTTTGGGGAGTGAGATCTCCTTGCAGCGATCCGGCGCGGACCCGCACATTGATCTTGTCGTATTCGGAGAGAGGCTGAAAACGCCGTACGTCGATAATCACCCGCGTGAAGTTGAAATCTCCTCCGAGAACATCGCCGCCGCGTTCTACGCTCGCAAAAGCATTCCAGCCGACCGTTCTTCGTCCGAGTTTTTCCAGAGTGCTTATGCCGGCCGAACCAAGAACGCTATGCATGGTCCCCTCGACCACCGCCGGATTGTCTCTAAATGAATGACTTGGACGAAAGAGCGACCAGTCAGTTCCCTTTGTCAAGGAAGAATAATCGTCGATGAGGTAATCAACCCTGATCTGAGTGGCAAGATCCGGCTCCTTCGTATAGTGTGCCGCGTGGAGCGAGAAACCTTCACGGGTGAAATAGTCGCGGTAGTCTTCGTGCCAGAAGAGCGCTGTCAAATTGTTTTCGCTCAACTTCATGATCCATGCATCTTTTGTGTCTGTAATGCTGTGGCCTTCCGCTCCTAGTTCAAACAATGCATCATCCGATGCAAACTGCCGGTCGAGTCCCAGATTAAGACGCCATCGATGTATCTTAAAAGCATAGCCCGCCGACCCGTACCCCGAGAGCAGCCTGCTTCCATCCCAGTAAAACTTTTTCTCCGAGCCTATCCCAAGAAATAGTCCCTCTACTCTGTTATATCTGAACAGAAAGTTATCCGGAAAAATATTCTCGCCGAGCCACAGATCATTGAAGCGGTAGGACCGGCTCGAACGGTATCTGCCTCTCTCATAGATAGCGTCGCGGACCGAAGAGGTCTCCTCGACGTACCCGTCGATCGATCCGTTTCCCTCTTTTTTGACCTTACCGTTGATCGACCGCGCGTTCCCGGTAATCCGCCCACCGTCTTTCACGATGATATCGCCGTTGATAGCCAGCGCATCGCCCTGAACGAGCCCGGTCACCGTCAACGATCCTCCTTTGACGACAACGTTGCCGTCGATCTTGTCGTTGGCATCGATGCTGGTGTTCCCGGAAAACGTTACTGCGTCGGCCCCGGCTCTATACTTGCGGATGACAGAGGCGGAGTCGATGTCATTGTCGTCCTCCCTGTCGCGTTCACGCGCCATCTTCCGGACGCCGGTCTGAATCTCGTCGATCAGGTCTTCGACGAAAGAGCCGATGCGATCGTCGCTCGTCAGAGAATCGCTTTGCCATTGGTCAAAATGGTACGCTCCTCCCTCCATCTGCGCCGACGAGGAGGCGGGAAACATTGAGAGAAGAACGATGGGCAGTCCAATAAGGAGTAGATTTCTTTTCATGGGGGTCATCTCGCTGGGATGTGAGAGCTTGCTTTCCAACTTCAGATACGTCGCTCCCCCCGAAAAGTTACGAGACATCCGGGGACAGCGCGTTTTGTGAACGACGGGGCCGTTTCTCTATTGATTAATGCCGCGATATGCATCCTGCAGAGCGGTGTCAACGGTCAGGAGCGAGGGTCTCACCCCCTTTTAGTTATCTATTGTAGTTCTTCCTCTAAATTCGTTTATTTTGATATGAACGTCAATTCGAGACAGAGGTCCAAATGAAATTATCGGTAAACATTGACCATATTGCAACTCTGCGTCAGGCCCGGGGTGGAACGGAGCCGGACCCGGTGGCTGCGGCGGCTGTCTGTGAGCGAGCCGGGGCGGATGGAATCGTATGTCACCTTCGGGAAGATCGACGCCACATCCAGGATCGCGACGTGAAACGCCTTCGTGAATCTCTGAAGACGAAACTGGATTTGGAGATGTCGGCAGCAGAGGAGATTGTGCTCATCGCTCTGCGCATCATACCCGACCTCGTTACCCTCGTACCGGAAAAACGCCAGGAACTGACTACGGAGGGGGGGCTTGACGTTATTCGTTACCGGGCGAAACTTAGCAATGCAATCCGGCGGTTCCACCAAAAGGGAATACTCGTAAGCCTCTTCATTGATCCTGTGAGAAACCAGGTAGATGCCTCCAAAGAGATCGGTTCTGATATGATCGAAATACACACCGGAGAATATGCGGATGCGGCGTCTGATAAAACGCGAAAGAGGCTTCTGCAAAAGATCGAAGAGATCGCAGCCTATGGAAAGAGCCTGGAGCTAGGCGTGAACGCGGGACACGGGCTGGACTACAGCAACGTGAGACCGGTGGCACGGATCCCGTTCATCGACGAGATGAGCATTGGCCACGCGATTATCGCGAGGTCTCTGTCAGCGGGGTTAGATACTGCGGTAAGAGAAATGCGTAAACTTGTTTATTGAGGAAGCCGGTGAACCGCGCAGTAGACGTTAATCTCCCATCGTGATCTTGCGGATATCATCACGCAGCTTTGCGGCCTTTTCGTATTCTTCTTTTTCGATTGCCTCTTTCAACGACGACTGGAGCTGTTCGAGCTTCGACGCGTATTTTTTCATCACGGCAGGGGGATCTATTTTCGGTTCCGCGTTGGGCTCCTCTTCGTCGGTTTCAGCAACGATCCCGGCCTCATTCAGAACTTCCTCCGCTACGAAAATCGGAACTCCATATCTCACGGCGAGGGCAATCGCATCGCTGGGACGGGAATCGACCTCCTGGCTCTCGCTGACTCCTTCGATGGTGATCTTGGCATAGAATGTTCCGTCACGCAGCTCGTTGATGAAGACGTCCTGCAGCGACACGCCGAACGTGTCGATGATGTTTTTCATGAGGTCGTGCGTCAGGGGCCTCGGGGGCTTAATGCCTTCCATCTCAAGCGCGATAGACTGCGCTTCGAACGCACCGATGATGATCGGCAATCTTCTTGTGCCGTTCATCTCCTTCAAGATCAAGGCGTACGCTCCCCCGCTCGACGGACTGGTCGACAATCCCAGAATATCAACCTGAACTTTCTCCACGAAAAACCTCCCGATTCTAAAACATCTCTACAGCGAGTATATAAAAAAGGAGTCTGAATAGCAACTCATCTTCCCTCGTTCCGCCTACGCTTCTTTCAACTTCTTCAATTCTCTCGTCAACGCCGGCACGACTTCAAACGCATCGCCGACAATCCCGTAATCCGCAATGGAAAATATAGGAGCGTCCTTGTCCTTGTTGATCGCAACGATGTATTTTGAGGACGACATTCCAGCGAGGTGTTGAACGGCTCCGGAGATTGCAACCGCCACATAGAGAGAGGGGGAAACGGTTTTCCCCGTTTGGCCTACCTGTTCCTCATGCGGCCTCCAACCGGCATCCACCACGGCGCGAGACGCCCCGACGGCCGCATTCAAGGACAGCGCCAGATCCTCGATCATTCCAAAATTTTCCGGGCCCTTCAAGCCGCGTCCGCCGGAGACAATAATATCTGCTTCGGCAACATCCTTCCTTCCTGCAGACAGTTTCGTTTCAGTCGCGGCGGCGGCGAAGTCTGCATCGGAAAACTCAAATGCCCGCGCTTCGACCTGACACTCCCGGTTTTCAGGCGGCCCGGCCGGAAAGACATTCGGCCTGAGCGAGAAAATTTTCACCTTCGAAACGACACGGACATCAACAAGTCCTTTCCCCGCGTATACAGGACGCGTTGCCACGATCCCGCCATTCTCAGCCCTGAGCGCAGTGCAATCGGCCGCGAGTCCCGCGTCGAGTTTCACCGAGAGCCTCGGCGAGAGATCTTTCCCCATCGCGCTCGCGGAGAGGAACACCAGTTCCGCCGATTCCTGACGGGCAATTTCGGCAACAACTTTTGCGTATGCCGTTGTCGAGTAAAATGCAAGCCGTGCGGACTCGACGACAATCACCTTCTCAGCGCCATACGCCCCCAGCTGAGCCGCTATCGCCGAAACGTTTTCGCCGACAACAAGTGCGACGACTTCGGCAGAGAGACTATCGGCTACCCGCTTGGCGGCACGGACTACCTCAAAGGCCGGTTTCTTGAATTGATTGTTTCGCTGTTCCGCAAAGACCAGGATCTTCATACGGTCGTATTCCTATAAATTTCGTTCAGGGGGCCAAACAATCCTCATCAAAAGAAAGTCGCATAGCGAAGAAATCAAAGAGCATCTATCGAAATTGAAAGCTACAGAGGCCCGGCTTCTTAGTCTCATCCGAGCCTTCGCCGTTTTTTTTATTCCATTGAAGACTGCTTAAATTACTTTAGCCTCTTCATGCAACAGGCGAACCAGTTCCCCGGCCGCCGAAGCGTCCGTCCCTACAATTTTTCCCGCCGCCTTCGGAGCCGGCTTTTTGAATGAAATGACTTCCACTTTAGGCTCAGTTTTGGTCACAGCCCGTTCTTCGATCGGCTTTCGCTTTGCATCCATGATGCCCTTCAACGAAGGGTAGCGTGGTTGATTGAGACCCTTCTGAGCCATGATCAGCGCCGGGAGCTTTGAGTGGACAATTTCATGCCCGCCTTCAATTTCTCTTTCGGCAACGAATGCGCCGTTCTGAACATCCAGTTTTACCACGACAGAAACAGACGGTATCCCGAGCATCTCGGCGACCAAACCGCCAACCTGAGCTCCATCATAGTCGATGGATTGCTTGCCGCAGAGCACGACGTCAGGGGCATACTCTTTCGCGTAGTCTGCGAGACTTCGGGCAACCGAAAATGAGTCCCGCTCCGACGGATCCTTCAGCAAGACTCCTCTGTCACAGCCCATCGCTAGCGCTTTCCGGATGGCCTCTTTGTGTGCGTCTCCGCCGAGGGAAACGACGACGACTTCTCCCGAAAATTTTTCGCGGAGTCGGAGCCCTTCTTCAACGGCATATTCGTCATACGGGCTGAGCATGAAATTCACGCCCGCGAGATCGATGGTTTTGCCGTCTTCGGCCACCTTCACTTTTGTTTCGGTGTCCGGAACGTGGTTAACAAAAACCAGGATTTTCATAGTGTTCTGTCATTGCTAGAGGATTTCGTGAAGTGCCTGGAGAAACATTTTGTTCTCGTTTTCTGTCCCGGCGTTTACACGAAGGGTTCGTTCCAACATTGGATATGAACTCACATCGCGGACGAGCACATTCCGCTCGAGCAGGCCGTCGAACAGCCGGCGAGCCGCATGGGGCGTGCGAAAAATGAGAAAATTTGTGTCGGAAGGATAGGCGTCTACGCCGGACATTGCCTGGAGGGACTTCAGGAGAAAGTTCTTTTGATTTTTGATGAACGCTATCCGTTCGTCGACGACCTCCTTCCGCGCCATCAATTTCATGGAAACCGCTGCCGAGAAAGAATTCACTGTGAACGGGATTTTCGGCTTCAATAATTCGGCGCAGAGTGACGGTGCGGCCAACAAGTAACCCACCCTCAGGCCGGCCATGCTGAACGCTTTCGAGAATGTCCTCAAAACAATCAGGCGGTCGTAACGGGGGAGCAAATCCTCCACGCTCTTCTTCTCCGAGAACTCGATATAGGCTTCGTCGACCAACACCAATGACTCTGTCTCGTTCAAAATCCGCTCGACATCTGCAGCCGGGATCGATTGACCCGTCGGGCTGTTCGGTGAAACGAGAACAATCAAGGCGGGCTTTTGTCTGCGCGCAGTCTCCAGAATTTTCTCCGTCGCAAACGAAAGGTCGGGATTCATCATCACCGGGAGGACCTCGCCGTCAAAGACCTTCACAGCCTTTTCGTAGAGAAAAAACGAGGGGGACGGGATTAGAACTTTCGTGCCTTTGGACACCACAGCCATCAATACGGTGTACATCAGTTCGTTCGACCCGTTGCCCGCGATGATGCCCGCTGCCGGATGCCGGACAAACGCAGACAGCGCGTCGAGGAGCTCATCGGGAAAAACTCCGGGGTAGCGGTTCCAGGGCTGCTTCAGAAATTCTGCTGTCAGTTCCCGCTTGATCTCATCGGGGACGTCAAAAGGGTTTTCGTTTTGGTTGAGTTTGATCAATCCCGGCTGGGGGGCTTTCCCTTTGACGGCGTAGGTCTCTAAAGCGCGCACGCTCGGCTTTATCTTATCGAGAAAACTCATCGTTCCTCCTCCGCGCGCAGTCGGGCCGAGAACGCATGCGCGGTGAGACCCTCATGTTCGGCGAACGTTGCAACGGATCGGAGAACGGATTGCATCATGCCTTTTGAATACTTTATCACGCTCGATTTTTTCATGAAGCTGTCTACGGACAACGGCGAAGCAAATCGCGCAGTACGATTTGTCGGTAAGACATGGTTCGGGCCTGCGAAGTAATCCCCCACCACCACCGGCGAGTAGCTGCCCAGAAAAATTGACCCCGCATGCCGGATCTTCTTCAACGTGCTCTCATCGTTGCGTGTCACGATTTCCAGATGCTCCGGCGCCAGGTGATTAACAAGCTGCGTTCCTTGCGCCAGATTCTTCACCAGATAGATAGCCCCGTTCCGTTTGAGCGAGCCGGCGATGATCGCCCTTCTCGGAAGGGTGTGCAGCGAGTCTTTGAGCGCTTTCTCCACTCCGCGGGCAAGGCGGTCGCTTGTCGTGACGAGGATCGATGAAGCCGATTCATCATGTTCCGCCTGCGCCAGCATGTCGCCGGCCACGAAATCCGCGCGCGCGGTGTCGTCGGCCAGAATTACAACTTCGCTCGGGCCGGCAACGCCGTCAATGCCAACCGTGCCGAATACCAATTTTTTGGCCTCGGCAACGAAAACATTCCCGGGACCTACAATCACATCGACGGCAGGAATAGTCTGTGTGCCGTATGCGAGCGCCGCGATCGCCTGTGCGCCCCCAATCCGAAAAATCTTCGTGATTCCCAGAATTGCTGCGGCGGCAAGCACGTCCTTGTGCACTCTGCCGTTCTGATCCGGCGGAGACACAATCAAAATCTCCCTTACCCCGGCTACCTGAGCCGGTATCACGTTCATGAGCACCGAAGAAGGGTACGCGGCCTTCCCCCCCGGAACATAAACGCCGGCTCTGTCGACCGGGAGATACAATTGCCGGAGACTCGAGCCCTTCCCCGCTTTTACGCTCCACGAAACGCGGCGCTGGCGTTCGTGAAATCTCCTGATGTTGCGCGCGGCAGCGCGGAGAATTCCTATAAACCGGGGGTCGGCGTTCGCGAGAGCTTCGGCAATCTCCCTCTTGGAAACTGAGAGGCCTTTAAGTTCAATCCTGTCGAATTTCTTTGTGTAAAAACGGACTGCGGCGTCGCCTTCCGATTTAACGCGGCGAAGGATGCCCTTCACGACGTCTTCTGTTTTTTGAGTCGAGGCGCGGGGACGCGGTTTCGCGTGTCCCGAGAATGAGCGTGGAGACCGAAGGTCAATGAGACGAAGCATATTCCTCAGAAAAAATCCGAGAAAATATACTGATAAAACGTCCGACAATCAACGAACAGGCTGGAGAAGAAACATGGGATTTGGAGGAGTTACGATAGCCGATCTCAAAAATGGGCAGCCATCGAAATGGAATCGTGCTTGAGATGCACCTCCCGCCGTTTTTGCCGAAGGCATCACCAGGTGAGCGGCGGGAGAAGCATCCGTGTCAAATTAGTGAAATGGATTCTCCGAAAGGTCCAAAGGACTCTTTTGGAGTATCCCTTTGGGACAGAATGAACATGCGAGAGTAGTTGGGATACTCGCCGTTTACTTCTCAGCGATGAGCTGATTGAGTTTTTGGGTCACTTCTTCATCCGTTGGAATGACTTTGGTGGCAAACCGCGCCACAACATTTCCGTTACGGTCCACCAGGAACTTCGTGAAGTTCCAGCCGATATCTCCCTTGAAGTCCGTGTCGTTCGTCAGATACCGGTACAACGGATGCTGGTCGTCCCCCTTGACGCTGATCTTCGAGAACATATCGAAGGTAACGTGATACTTCGTATCGCAGAATTCTTTGATTTCCTGGTTTGTCCCGGGCTCCTGGGCTCCAAAATTATTGGCAGGAAATGCAAGGATCCTGAATCCTTTGTCTTTGTACGATTCGTAAAGGTTCTCGAGGTCTTTGTACTGGGGCGTATGGCCGCAGAATGAAGCGACGTTTACAATAAGAAGCACCTGGCCTTTGTAATCGGCAAGAGACTTATCCTTGCCGTCGATCGTCTTCATCGTAAAACTGTAAACTCCTCCATGGTTCATCGAACTATCCTTCCCTCCCTGGTTATTTTGTGCGTTTGCCTCGCCGGCGATGAGGGCAACGCATATTGTAACCGCTGCAAGCACTCTCTTCATCACGCTGAATTCCTTTCTGTATTGTGGGATGCTTATTATAACGCAACGCTCGCGCAGTTCGTTCCAAAAAGAAAGGGCTTCATCGTTGCCGATGAAGCCCTTGAACATGCCTGGAAGGTAGCCGTGTTTATGTGCCGGCGCTGTAGTCTTCCATGTAAAGCTTCTGTTCCGGCGTGAGGGCGTCGATCTTGATCCCTTGCGTCGACAGCTTCACATTGGCGATTTCTTGATCTTGTTCTACCGGAATGTCGTAGACTTTGTTGTCGAACTTCTTCCCCTTCTTGGAGTGTTCTGCAAGGCGAAGCTGCGACATGAACTGGTTTGCAAACGACATATCCATCACTTCCGACGGGTGGCCTTCTGCCGCGGCAAGGTTCACGAGTCTTCCCTGCGCAAGGACGTAGATACGGCGGCCGTCCTTCGTAACGTACTCTTCGTTATTGGGACGCACTTCGCGGACGCTTTTCGTTATCTTCTTCAATTCATTCAGATTGATTTCGCAGTCATAGTGTCCCGTGTTGCAGACGATCGCTCCATCTTTCAGCTGCTTGAAGTGCCGGCCTACCATAATGTCCTTCACGCCAGTGGCCGTGATGAAAATGTCCCCGATTTTGGCAGCCTGGTCCATCGTCATGACGCGAAGTCCTTCGAGCGTGGCTTTCAAGGCCGCAGTATGCTTCACCTCCGTCACGATGACGTTGGCGCCGAGCCCTTTTGCACGCATTGCAACGCCGCGTCCGCAATGACCGTAACCGGCCACGACGAGATTCTTCCCGGCTATTAAAACACTGGTGGCACGTATGACGCCGTCGATCGTCGACTGACCGGTTCCATAGACGTTGTCGAAATCCCACTTCGTTTCTGCGTCGTTCACCGCGATGACCGGATACTTGAGCGCGCCGTCATGGGCCATGGCCCGCAGGCGATGAACTCCGGTAGTCGTTTCTTCAGTCCCGCCGATGATATAGGGGATAAGCTCCTGATGCTTGTTATGGACGGTGAAAATAAGGTCGGCGCCGTCGTCGAGGGTGAGGTTTGGCTTGAATTTGAGAGTCTCATCGATGCACCAGTAGAACTCCTTCACGTTCATGCCATGCCATGCATAAATCGAGACGCCGTCGTCTGCAAGAGCAGCAGCTACCGCGTCGTTGGTCGAGAGGGGGTTGCAGCCGCTCCAGCTCACTTCTGCTCCCGTTTCGACGAAGGTTTTGATGAGCACCGCTGTTTCCTTCGTCACGTGCAGGCAGCCCGCAATCCGGAAACCCTTGAGGGGCTTTGTTGATTTATATTTGTTGCGCAATGCCATAAGCACCGGCATTCGCGACTCCGCCCACTCAACAAGCATGTGACCATCTTTTGCCAGTTTCAGGTCTCTGACTTTATAGCGTCCTTTTTTCTCGTTCATTGAATCTCCGCTGTGATAAATAGATGTCTCTGATTTAAAGTTTGTCCTGCTTCCCTACCGCGCAGCGCGTTTTAACGTCGCGACGAGGTCGAGGGCTTCCCACGTAAAATCTTTATCGTCGCGCCCGAAATGGCCGTAGGCAGACGTCTTCTTATAGATAGGCCTAAGCAAGTTGAGCCGGCGGATGATTCCGCGGGGAGTCATGTCGATTTCCTTCCTCAGGATGCGCGAGATCTCCGCATCCGGTATCTTCCCTGTCCCGAAGGTATTGACGTAGATCGATACCGGCTCGGCCACGCCGATCGCGTAGGCAACCTGAATCTGACACTCCGTTGCCAGACCCGCGGCGACGATGTTTTTCGCAAGATGTCTCGCCGCGTAGGCTGCGCTGCGGTCGACTTTTGAAGGATCTTTGCCGGAGAAGGCTCCGCCGCCGTGGGGAGCGCGTCCGCCGTAGGTGTCGACGATAATTTTCCGGCCGGTGAGGCCGCTGTCGCCGTGGGGTCCGCCGATTTCAAAGCGGCCTGTCGGGTTCACGTAATACTTCGTCTTCTTGTCCAGCAGGTGTTCCGGAATGACTTTTCCGACCACATGCCGGATGACGTCCTCGCGGATTCTTTTCTGCGAGGCGTCGGCATCGTGCTGAGTCGATATGACGATGGTATCGACACGAACCGGCGTGCCGCCGTTGTATTCCACTGTGACTTGAGACTTCGCATCGGGCCGCAAGTACGGCATCAGCCGCAGGTTCTTCTTCCGGATCTCGGCCAACCGGCGCACGAGTTTGTGCGCAAACATAATCGGCATCGGCATATATTCCGGTGTTTCGTTGTTGGCATAACCGAACATCATTCCCTGATCTCCGGCGCCGCCCGTATTCACTCCGCGGGCGATGTCGGCCGACTGTGAATGAATTGAAGAAATAACGGAACAAGAATCTGCGTCGAATTTGTAATCCGCCTTTGTGTAGCCGATTTCGCGGACGGTTTCTCGCGCGATCGTCTGGAAATCGACGTAGGCGTTCGTGGTGATTTCTCCGCCAATCATCACCAGGCCGGTCGTAACGAAGCATTCGCAGGCCACCCGGGAGTATTTGTCCTGCTGCAGCAGCGCGTCGAGAACAGCATCCGATATTGCATCGCACACTTTGTCCGGATGTCCTTCCGAAACAGATTCCGATGTGAAGAGGTACCTCATTGAATTCTTGCTCCTTGATTAGTTCAGGTTACTGTGATCGCAATTCCATTTCGCCCGAGCTTGCGCGGTTCGTATAATGGGATGGCTAGTAAAATTCTAGTTCGGAGGAATCCCCGATGTTGATTCTCTTATATCCCCCCCGAACGATGGCGTTGCTCCCGATAATGGACTCTTCAAGCAAAGAAGACTTCACAACGGCGTCTTCGCTGATGATGGAGTTCCGTACGACTGAATCCTCCACGCTCGCACCGGCCGCGATGGTGGTGTTCGGCCCGACGACGGAGTTCTTGACAACGGCGCTGGGAGAAATGAACACCGGTGGAATAACGACCACTCCGGAGGGAGATGTGTGCGTGGAATGCTGACCCAAAAGATGTTTGTTCGTCTCGAGAAGCGTTTCCGGTTTTCCGCAATCAAACCATCCGTCGATCGTAAAGGTCTTGATTTTTTCTCCGCGCTCAATCATCTGCTGGAGTCCGTCGGTGAGTTGGAATTCGCCCTTGGTCCTCAGATCGTTCTTGATCATGTTCTTGAGACAGTCAAGCAAAACATCAGGCCTCCTGATAAAGTAGAGGCCGACGATGGCGAGATTGCTGGACGGGTTTTCGGGTTTTTCGACCAGCTTCGTAACGAAGCCGTCTTTCGTTTCTGCAACACCAAAGCGCCGCGGGTCCGAGACCTCCTTCACGCCGATGCTCGAGAACTCTCCTTTGGTCATTGCAGAGAGATTAACGTCGAAAACAGTATCTCCGAGGATGATGAGCACCGGGTCTTTTGATATCGTGTGGCGGGCGAGATAAATCGCGTGGCCCAAACCAAGGCGCTCCTCCTGCTCCACAAAATCCACGCTGATGGAATAATTTCCGGTGATGTACTCTTTGACTTTGTCCCCCAGATAACCGACGATGATCGTCGCCGAATCGAACCCGCCGGCGATGATCTTATCCATTATATGCCCTATAATGGGCTTCCCCGCCACGTTGAGCAGCACTTTGGGAATCGTATACGTGTGCGGACGCAGTCTGCTCCCCACTCCGGCGACCGGAATGATAGCTCGCATGACCCTCTAATTTTATTGGAATTTAAATATACCGAAACCCCTTTCGAGAATCAACCGGTTCATTCCCGAATTAAATCGTGCATTGCCGATTGCACAAATAGCTCCGCGTAGGTATATTGGATCTGCGTTTTCGTGTCTGATCTGCAGATGGCTCGAGGCATGCAGACCTGCAACAACCGGGGCAACCTTTAATCGCAAGAAATCAGATGGTTTGGAAATCGTTCTACAACGTATTGATCGTTCCTGTCATGTGGTGCGTTTTCCAGTTCGGGGGACTCTTCAACGACAAAATACGAAGAGGCATCAAGGGGAGGGAAAACCTCAACAAGGCGATCGAGCGCGATATTCAGCGGCTGCACGGGAAGTACCGCCTGTGGTTTCACTCCTCTTCGATGGGCGAATTTGAACAGGCAAAGCCAATTATCAGCGCCATCAAACGGTCCCGCCCCGATGTTGACATCATTGCAACGTTCTTTTCTCCCTCCGGCTACGAACACTCGCAATCATACAAACTCGCCGATGTCATCGCGTACCTCCCGTTTGACTCCCCGCGCCGGGTGAGTTCGTTCGTCGACATCGTGCGCCCAACGGCGGTCGTGATGGTCCGGTACGACGTGTGGCCTAATCTCATCTGGGCATTGCAGAAAAGAAATATTCCCGCAATGATTGCGAATGCGACGATGAAAAAAAGATCGATGCGCAAGGTCTTTCTGCTGCGCCAGTTTCATCGAGCTCTCTATAATTGCCTGTCATTGATCTTAACAGTTTCAGAAACAGACAAACTTTCGTTTCAAGACTTTGGAATCACAGCGCCCAAGATAGAACCGATAGGAGACAGCCGCTTCGACCAGGTTAAGACGAGAAGAGATGAGGCTGCAAAAAAGCATATTCTCTCCGACCGGATCGTAAAAGGAAAACAAGTAGTCGTCATCGGACAGAGCTGGGATGCCGACAACGTCGTTGTCCTTCCCGCCCTCTTAAGGCTTCAGGAAACAATGCCCCAACTGTTGACAATTCTTGTGCCTCATGAGCCGACTGTCGAGAACCTCGAGCAGGTTGAATACCGCCTCGAGGGACGTACTTCATTCATCAGGTTCTCTGAAATGAATGATTACAGAGATGAAAAAGTCATTCTCATCGACAGTGTTGGCGTACTCGTTCCGCTGTACCGATTCGCCGATGCCGCGTTCGTGGGGGGAAGTTTCCGTCAGGGCGTGCACAATGTTCTCGAACCCGCGGCCTTTGGGATTCCGGTTCTTTACGGACCAAAGCATACGAACTCGCAGGAAGCCGTTGCGCTCGCAAAGGCCGGGGGCGGATTCGTTGTCGAGAACGAAGAACAAGTGTATGGCATCCTGAAATTGCTTCTCGAAAACGAACCGAAGAGAGCGGAAGCCGGGAGCAAAGCTCTTGCCATGGTCAATGAAAACCTCGGCGCGACAGAGCGGGTGATGAAGTATCTTATGCCATATCTCGGTCATGCCTGATCCGCGCCGTTCTGCCATCCTCCAGTCGAAATCTTGCTGCGAATTTACTATATTTGTTTGTGAGACGAAGATTAACGAATCGTGGAGCGGTGGAATATTGGAATGGTGGAATGGTGGAATGATGGAATACTGGAATGATGGAATGGTGGAATGATGGAACGATGGAACGATGGAATGATGGAATCTTGTAATCTTGCAATCCTCTAACCCTGTAACCTGGCAATCCTTCCCCCCACATGACGATAGCATACTTTGACACTATTGCCGGCATCAGCGGAGATATGACGCTCGGCGCCCTCATCCATGCTGGGGTCCCGCTCGATCATCTTCAAAGGGAATTATCCAAGCTGGCGCTAGACGGCTATTCAATCGGGACAAGATTGGTCCAACGAAGCGCGATTACCGCGGTGAAAGTGGATGTCCTGCTCGAGGGTGAAGAAGCCCCTCCGACAATGCACTCTCATCCGCATGATCATCACCACCATGATGCACATGAACACCCTCATGAGCATGCAGACCATTCGCATTCGCATCCATCCCGAGGCCTCAGCGATATCCTCGCGCTCATCAAGAACTCGAACTTAACGGCAAGAGTACAAGAACGCGCATCGAAGATCTTCACCGTTATCGGGGAAGCCGAGGCGAAGATACACAACACAACACTCGAGAAGATCCACTTTCACGAGGTGGGAGCAGTCGACTCTATCGTCGACATTGTCGGAGCGAGCATTTGCCTTGAATACCTCGGGGTCGACGCTCTCTATTCCTCGCCGGTCAAGTTAGGAAGCGGCGGCTTCGTCGAGACCCAGCACGGCAAGATGCCGGTACCGACTCCCGCGACGGTTGAGATCTTGCGCGATTACCCGACAATGCTCACCGACATTCCCATCGAACTCTCAACGCCGACGGGAGCCGGAATTATCAAGGCTTTGAGCCTTGGAATGCTCTCTATGGACGAAATGCGCATAACGACGGTTGGATATGGGAGCGGATCGAGAGAGATTCCGCAGCTGCCAAACCTGCTGCGCGTGTTCATCGGAACTCTTGAGGCCAGATACGAGCATGACGAACTTGTGACCGTCGAAACCAACATCGATAATATGAACCCGGAGATTTTTCCGTTCGTCATTGAGCGCCTTCTCTCAAGCGGCGCGCACGATGCGTACATGATCCCCGTCGTCATGAAGAAGGGGCGGTCCGGCATTTTGTTGTCGGCCCTCGTCAATCGCGGCAAGCTTGATGCGGTTTTGGGGGTAATTTTTGCAGAGACAACCACGCTCGGTGTACGGGTACAGCCGGTGGAACGCCGCAAGCTGAAACGCTCTGCCCGCCTTGTGAAGACGTCGTTCGGCGAGATGAATGTGAAAGTGATAAGCCATGACGGCGTGGAACGGCTTTCGCCAGAGTTTGAAGAGTGCAAACGCATCGCGCTCGAAAAAAACATCCCGCTGCTCGATGTCTACAAGCAGATTGAAGCGGAACTCCAGTAAAGAATTATTGGTCCCCTCCACCGTGTTGCCATGAATCAATTGCTCGCAGACGTTGCGCTTCCCGTCCCCCTCGACCAATCCTTCACGTATACCATTCCCGCAGAGTTCGTCCCTGTGACCCATGTTGGAAGCAGGGTGCTTGTCCCCTTCGGAAAAAAAAGACTCTCCGGAATCGTCGTCGGTTTGCCCTCGACAACGACCGTGCGGGCGCTCAAACCGATCCTGGACGTTCTCGATGTTGCGCCTGCCGTTTCGGCGGAACTCCTCCAATTGGGCCGCTGGATTGCCGACTACTATCTTGCTCCCCTCGGCGAAGTATTGAAAGCCTTCCTTCCGCAGGGAATCTCAGTCGAGAACAAAGTCACCGTCTCGCTAAAATTGCCGCTCGACCAGGCCGCCGCAGCCCTCCTTGACACATCGGCTCCTCAGCGCGCCAAAGTCATCAGAGCGCTGCAAACAGGAAGAGAGTTCTCAATAAATCAGCTTCGGAAGAAGGCAGATGTCAAAGGGATTTATCCCATCGTGATGGATTTGTTCAAAGCCGGGGTCTTGGAAATAACGGATCGCCTAGAAACAAACAGATCCAGGCCGCGAATAGAGAAATTCGTCCTGAAGAAGAACGACGCAGAAGGTCTCGTATTGAGGGGAGAAACTCAGCAGCGTTTGCTGATTCGTATCCGGCAGTTGACAAGCGAGCCATACTCTGTACGGTTGTTGTTGAAGGAAACCGGAGCTTCATCCTCCAGCCTTAAGAAACTTATAGAAAGCGGTACGATTGAAATTGTTGAACGCGAGGTAGACCGCAAGGTAGAATTCGAGGCAGATCCCGGAGTTTCGCAGATCTCATCGCTGCAGCTCACCGGCGCCCAGTTGCGGGCGCTCCAGGCGATCAACGCTTCGATCCGCTCCGCCAACCACAAAACATATCTCCTCCACGGAATTACCGGCAGCGGGAAAACTCAAGTCTACATCGAGGCGATCCGCGAAGTGATCGAAGCGGGAAAGACGGCAATCGTTCTTGTTCCGGAAATCTCCCTCACACCGCAGATCGTGCGGCGATTCCGCATGCACTTCGGCGACGCGGTGGCGGTGATGCACAGCCGCATGTCCGACGGCGAGCGCTATGATGCATGGAGGTTC
Source organism: uncultured Chitinophagaceae bacterium (assembly GCA_964384415.1). Classification (GTDB taxonomy): domain Bacteria; phylum Bacteroidota; class Ignavibacteria; order UBA10030; family UBA8401; genus JAGVPT01. The sequence goes on from CAYLMV010000026.1 coordinate 20,492, forward strand.
TGCCGTGAGGGAAAATACAAAATAGTTATCGGCCCCCGCTCGGCGATCTTTGCCCCGCTGGAGAACCTCGGTCTGATCGTCGTCGATGAAGAGCACGAAGCATCCTACAAACAATTCGAGACGGCTCCCCGCTACAACGCCCGCGACGTCGCCGTCGTGCGGGGTCAACAGACCAATACGGTTGTCGTTCTTGGGTCAGCCACCCCTTCCATCGAGTCGTACTACAATGCACAATCCGGGAAGTACGCACTTCTGGAGCTGCCTGAACGGATCGACGACGCAGTGCTCCCTTCCATCAGTCTGGTCAACATGGCCGATGAACATAAACGCCGGTACGCCGCCATGAAAGTGGAGGCTGCGAAAATCGGCAGGAAGGCCTTTGAGGGGGGCTTCCATTCTATCTCTCTATTGTTGGAACAGAAGATCCGGGATCGGCTGCAGAAGAAGGAAGGAATCATCCTTCTCCAGAACCGTCGCGGATTTGCTCCCTTCATCGAATGTGTTGAGTGCGGGAATGTTGAACGGTGCAACCGCTGCGATGTCACGCTGACATATCACCTTGTCAAAAAACATCTGCGGTGCCATTACTGCGGCCTTGTGAGGCCGGTTCCGCTTGTTTGCGCCAAATGCGGCAGCAGCCAGCTGAAACTGCAGGGATTCGGAACGCAGAGAGTCGAACAGGACGTCGCACGAATTTTTCCGGACGCGAGGGTATTGAGGATGGATCTGGATACGACGACGCGGAAGGGGGCGCATGATAAGCTGCTTCAGCAGTTTGGACGCGGAGAGGCAGATATTCTGCTGGGCACACAAATGGTCGCGAAGGGTCTGGATTTTCCGCGAGTCACGCTTGTCGGCGTCATTTCGGCCGACACGCAAATGCTGCTGCCGGATTTCCGTTCAGCGGAAAGAACGTTTCAACTCCTGACGCAAGTTGCAGGGCGGGCAGGCCGAAGTTCGCTGAGGGGGGAAGTCATCATCCAGAGCTACCAGACCGAGCACTACGGATTGAAACATGTCCTTGACCACAATTATCGCGCCTTCTACGAGGAGGAGTTGCGTTATCGAATGTCCGCACTCTACGCGCCGTTCGCACGACTCGTACTCGTTGAACTGAGAGGTTCGGGCGAAAAGAAAGTTGAGGCAACAGCAGAGGAGTTTTCCAGACGATTCCGCAGGCTTTCACCCGGAACCGTCCTGCTCGGTCCTGCCCCCGCCGTTATTTCAAAAATCAAGGACAACTATCGCTGGCACATCATCATCAAAGCGGCAAAAGCGAACGACCCGAATTCTGCGTTGGTTCGCCGCGCAGTAACTCGGGTCGTTCACGAAATTTCTTCGTCTTCCGTTTACGCCGGCGTAAAAATTGCCGTCGACGTAGATCCCCAGGGGATTTTGTAGTCCTCCTACATACCGAGATTCCAAAGTACCGTTACCGCCGTCCACAGCACCCACAACGTACCGACGGCCGCGAAGGCCTTCCCCATCGAAACGGAAAACAGCTTCGCCAATCCGACTGCGATTACCGCAAGAAACCAGAGAGTGCCAGCATTGATCGCGCTCAGGAGTTTGTCCATCTTGTCGCTTGGATCGAAGTGAGAAACCGCCAGGGCGAGACTCGGTGTCGCATACAACGAGCCCATCGCTACGACAAGCAGTAATGTGACTATTGCCACCAGTATTGATATATACATCGACAACCCGACCACCTCGAGCACCTTTCCGTAAGCGACGGCGGATTTGAATACCCACTTTCCAACAAGCCAAAAGACCAGCGAGAAACCAAACAGCGAGATAGCCGACATGAAGACCGCTCCAACCGAGCCGAAGATCATAAAGAGAGGTGAACCCGGCTGCGCCGGATTCTTCGACATGGCCATATCCGCCTGCTCTTGCGTCATCCTTCCCGCCGCCACACTTTTTTGAATCGACTTCTCAGTTTGGTCGCGTATCTGATCCTGGATCGGCGCCTGGGAGAAGGCGACGAGAACGAAAATAATACTTATAATCATCGAAATAATAAGGGGCACGGACCAATTCGAATTCTGCTTTTCGGCTTTTACGACTCCTTCGAACAACTCCCCCGGAGCTGAAAACACGTTCATCAGTTTATCGGTGAAAGACATTCCGCTGTTTTCTTCGGAGGGTTGTTGCGTAGTAGTGGTGTCATCCATACTCGACTCCTTTCCATGTGAAGACAAAATGAAGTTGCGGTGGCTTCAACAGCCTCCCGTTGGGGACAAGTATAAGAAATATACCCAGCAGTGTCAACGCCATGTGATAGAAGGTCGTGTTACAATTTGGATGCCCGCCAGCAGGATCTGGGCATGACAGTCCTTCGGGGGGCGTCATTCCCGAAGGTCTTTATCGGGAATCTTTGTGCGGGCCCTATCTCATATGCAAAACGTGCCAGTGCCTTCCATCGGGTAGTGGGCTACTTTGGGTGAAAGGTCATTGCGATCCCGCTCGAAGAGCGGGAGAAGCAATCTCTTTGTGTCAATAGGAGATTGCTTCGTCTCGGAGTTTACCCCGCATTAAGCAGGGCTCCCCGCAATGACTTTTTTCGAAAATGCACCTCTGCCATCCTTTGAGCCGTGTTGCAATATCAGGCATTTTTAAGTACCATGGTTCAGTTCTTTACAGGAATTTTTGACACATGTTTATTTCGTTCGAAGGCTTAGACGGTTCAGGCAAGACAACACAGGCGGCGCTCCTGACGGAGAAGCTTCGGGGCCAACATTACATCGTCGAGTTCTTCCGTGAGCCCGGAGGAACGGAGATATCCGAGCGTATCCGTGAGATACTTCTGGACAAGAAGAATCTTGGGATGAGCCAGATCACTGAGCTATTCCTCTTCTCAGCCGCGCGGGCGCAGCTTATCAGCCAGGTGATCAAGCCGGCGCTCCTCGACTCGAAAATTGTCATATGCGACCGCTATGTGGACTCGACGACCGCGTACCAGGGCTACGGAAGAGGCTTACGGCTCGGCGCCGTGAAAACTATCAACACGGTCGCGACGTACGGGCTGATGCCGGAAATGACTTTTCTTATCGATGTGCCGATCGACATGATCATCGAACGGCGGCACAAGAGCGGCGTGGCTATTGACAGGATGGAGAGCAGCGGAAGGGAATTCTATGCAAAGGCGCGCGAGGGATATCTCGAACTGGCAAAAGAGGAGCCGAAACGAGTTCTGGTGATCGATGGTTCACGATCGGTTGAAGATGTTCAAGAGGAAATCTGGAAGGCGCTCTCGCCTCATCTCCCTCACACGAATCCTTGACAAGAAGGTTCCCTCCACCGCCCGACGTTCAGTCTTTCATTTCTCTGAATTCCGAGCTCAACGTTTCAACCTCGACGTAACCCTCCAGTTTCACTGCATCGCTGCCAAGCGTTTTCCCCTTTCCATCGAACGCTCTGAACGAAGTGAACGTCGAAAGGTCGCCGATGTCCACGACTTTTCCCCTCCATCGAACGACGCCGCCGTCAACTGATTCTTCAAGGTTGATGCCGACATCCGCGACGATAGGCGCTGCGCCGTTGTCAAACGTCAGCGTGATACCGCGGATAATCACATCATAGAGATTCTTTGTGTTGTCTGCGAGCTGCTCATATTTCGAGATCTCTGCATCGTCAACTTCGCCGATTGCAACAGCGTAGCAGATGCCAAGAAGCGCCGTGCAATTGAGCTTGCGGATGGACATTTTTTCGGGATCGTTCTTCGCTCCTCCCGATTCGATCAGGACGGTGCTCGTCCCCCATTTCTGAATGTTGTCGCCAAACGCCCGGGGCTCGAACGAATCATCATAACGGGAGATGTGTCCATCGATATAGGGAGACAGGATGTCCACAAGCACGGAGGCAATTCTCTTGGCGCGAAGCCGCACCGCATTTTCACTTTTTTTCCGGTCAATCGCCGGCGCGAGAAGCGCGATCGTCGCAACTTTTCCGGACGATCCGACAGTGTAGCGGGGTTCCTGATCGTGAAGATTGAGACCAAATTCGGGAGAGAACGAGTCGCGCGTTTGTTTGAGGATCTTCGCTTCGTTGGTACGCAGTTGCGCGGCATCGCGGTTGATATCGATCCCCTGCGCGTTGCGCCGCTGAAATCGTTCCACGCCGTCGGGATTGAGCATTGGAATGATCAGCAAGGTAGTATCCGAAAGGATACTTTGGACTTCCGCTGTCGACCGGTGAAGAGCAATATAGGAGAGCATGTCGAAAATCCCCATCGTGGCGGTCGGCTCGTCTCCGTGCATCTGGGACCACATAAATATCTTCTTCTTCCCCCGCCCCAGCGCAAGCAAATTTATCGAACGCCCCTCCGATGAAACTCCTACCTGCTGGATCGTCAGGAGGTCATTCATCGATGCCTGGAGAGTGCGGAGAATGCCCATCATTTCGGCATGTTTAAATCGCCTCGAACGCACCTCCTTCACCATGAAGGTATCGTACGCGTCAAACGAAGCCTTGGCAAAGATCTGGGTCTTTAGGGTTTGATTTTGTGCGGCCATACATGGATTCGATGTTGTTGAAAAATTCGTACCGGCAACATATCGCGAATTAATGTACGAACATTTTCTGGAAAAACATAAGCGGTTCTTGGAAGGATAACATTACTCCGATAGGCCCATGCGGTTCGCTCATGGCGACCACAGACCCTTTTTCATATTGGATGCAAGAGACCGGATTGCTATATATCCGGTGGAATTGCACTTTGATGACTTTGAATCGTGTACTGATGGATTCCTGATTAAGGCGTTCGGGAATGATGCATCTCGAGGGATGTTTTGCACGCATATCCGGCGCGGGCAACCCGACTCTATCACCACTCTGCCGATGGTATTGGGCTGCTTTGAATTAAAGGTCATTGCGATCCCGCTCGAAGAGCGGGATCCCATACGGCGGGACAATCCCCTTGTTTCAAGAGGAGATTGTCCCGTTGTACAGGATGCCGTAAAGCGGCACTTCGTCCCCCGACGAACAACGTCGGGGTCCTCGCAATGACTTTTTTTTGAAAATGCCCCACTCCCCTGCCTCATGTCTTATTGATTTTCGGCCCGATTCTTCGTACCTTAAGGTAAATTTCCTGTTATTTTGCGACGAATCGTTCTCAACAGAAGCCCTGGAGCCTATACATTCCAGGGCGCAAAGGAGTGTTTGCGTGGAAGCATCGTTTAAATCGTTGACAGATTGCGATCAAGAGGTAGCATTTAGCCTTTCCCCTGAGGAGTTGTTGCCGCATTTTGAAGCCGCGTACAAAAAAGCCGCGCCCTCCATTGAAATAAAGGGATTCCGGAAGGGTAAAGTGCCCATCGCCCTCATCAAGAAGTATTACGGCGAAAGCGTCGAGGCAGATGCCCTCGATGATATTGCCAACGAGACCTTCAAGAAGAGCATCGAGGAAAAAAAGATCCAGCCCATCGGGACGCCGACGATGGTCGATATGAAATACAAACGGGGCGAGCCCTTCACCTTTACAATAAAGTATGAGATCAAACCGTCTATTACTCTACAGGAGTACAAAGGTATTCCCTTAGAGAAATACGTGCACCCGGTGAAGGAAGAGGAAATAGCCTCGGAAATTCGCCGTCTTCAGCACATCAACGCATCGTTCGAAGAGGCGAAAAAAGTCGACAGCGCGGAATTCGTTGTTACGGCGGATATTCAGGACACCGATGAAGCCGGCACGCCGCTCATCGGCCGGAAGCGCGAGGGAATGCGCATCTATCTGAATGAGCCGACCACCGAAGCCGAAGTGAAGGAAGCGTTGAAGTCCGCCGAACTCGGAGGAGTCTACCGGGTCAGTTTCGAGCATCAGCACGACGACCACTCCCATAAAGTGCACATGCAGCTGACCGTCACGAAGATCGAGAAGGTGATTCACCCCGAGTTCAACGACGAGCTGGTGAAAAAGGTCACGAAAGAAAAAACATCGACCGTCGAAGCGTTCCGCAAGGAACTTACGGCCGACCTTGAAAGTTATTGGAACGAGCGGACGGAGAAGCGGCTTGTCGATGACATCACGAACGAAATAGTCCGGCGGCACGAATTCGCCGTACCCGAAGCATTGGTGAAGACGTTCACGGATTCTTTCATCGAGGAACTGAAGAGCCAGCAAAAAGGCAAGCAGCTTCCGAAGGGCTTCGACGAGAAGAAATACCGCGAGGCGGTCCGGCCATCCGCCATCTGGCAGGCAAAATGGATGCTCATCCGGGAGCAAATCCTCGCAAAAGAAAATATTCAAATCAGCGACGCCGATGTCGACGCGCTGGCAGAAGAAGAGTCCAAGCGGCTGAACATCGACAAGGAACGTCTGATGAATTTCTACAAGACGTCCGAAACGGCATCCGAGCGCATTCTCAATGACAAGCTGATCGCGCGGCTCAAGGAATATTCCGTCGTCAAAGACGTCGTCACCGACGACGCTAGCAAGCTATTGTCATAGTCGTATTTTTCAACATTCTTATCGTAGAAAGGATTTGCAGGAAATGATGCACCCTACCAATCGACACGAAATCTATAACCAGCTGGTCCCGATGGTCGTCGAACAAACGAGCAGAGGAGAGCGCGCATTCGATATCTTTTCCCGGCTGCTCAAAGAGCGGATCATTTTTCTGGGAACCGCGATCGACGACGTCGTCGCGAGCCTCATCGTCGCGCAAATGATCTTTCTTGAAGCGGAAGATCCGGAAAAAGATATTCACGTCTATATCAACAGCCCGGGGGGCAGCGTGACCGCCGGCCTGGCCATTTATGACACAATGCAATATATTCGTCCGGACGTTTCCACCATGTGTGTCGGCATGGCCGCCAGTATGGGGGCAGTTCTGCTTCTTGCGGGAACAAAAGGAAAACGCAAAGCGCTTCCCAATTCGCGGATCATGATCCACCAGCCGTGGGGCGGCGTCCAGGGAACGGCGTCGGACATCAGCATTCAGGTTGAGGAAATCACCAAATCGAAAACGCGCTTGAATGAAATTATCGCGTTTCATTCGGGCAAGTCAGTCGACGAAGTCATCCGCGACACGGACAGAGACAAATACCTTTCTGCCGAAGATGCAAAGAAGTACGGCCTCATCGATGTCGTCCTGACAAAGCGGGCGCTCGAAGCAAAGAAAGAGAAGGAGAAGTAATTCTTCCACCGTCAATCTGAGAAACCTCAATGAGTCAAAAACAAAAAGGCGAAGATAAGATCCGCTGTTCGTTCTGCGGGCGGGGACCGGAAGAAGTGTCGAGCATCATCGCCGGACCCGACGTCTATATCTGCGACCACTGCGTCTCGAGCTCCGTCGATATCATCCGGAACAACATGGCGGCATTCCCGAAGAAGAAGGGAAAGTCGAAGGCAGGTCTGACCCCGGAGCAATTGAAGGAAGCGCTCGACCAGTACGTCATCGGACAGGACCAGGCGAAGAAGACACTTTCCGTCGCCGTGTACAACCACTACAAACGCATCGACTCCAAGGACCACCTCCAGGCGTTCGACGACGTTGAAATCGAAAAGAGCAATATCCTGCTCATCGGCCCGACCGGGACGGGAAAGACACTGCTCGCGCAGACGTTGGCAAGAATACTCGATGTTCCGTTCGCCATTGCGGACGCAACGACGCTGACAGAAGCCGGCTATGTGGGAGACGACGTCGAGACGATTCTCGTCTATCTGCTTCAAAACGCCGAGTACAGCGTCGAGCGCGCCGAACGCGGCATCGTCTATATCGACGAGATCGACAAGATCTCGCGGAAGAGCGACAGCGCGTCGATCACGCGCGATGTCTCCGGCGAAGGGGTCCAGCAGGCGCTCTTAAAGATCCTCGAAGGAACGCTGGCGGGTGTCCCGCCCAAGGGAGGCCGCAAGCATCCGGAGCAGAGCCTCATCAACGTCAACACGAAGAATATCCTGTTTATTTGCGGCGGAGCGTTCGAGGGACTGGACAAGATTATCGCGAAGCGAGTGAGCCAGAACCCGATGGGATTCGGCGCAGACCTCCGCGGAAAGAAAGACTACAACACGGACGAGTACCTCAAACAAGTTGAGCCGGACGATCTCTTGAAGTACGGACTCATCCCGGAATTCATCGGCAGGCTGCCGGTCATCTCATCGCTCCATTCGCTCTCCGAAGATGCGTTGATGAATATCCTGGTGGCTCCCAAGAACGCCCTGGTGAAACAATTCCAGAAACTCTTTAAGTATGAAGGGGTCGAGCTGGAGTTTGAAGAAGGTGCGCTGCGCGCGATTGTGCAGAAGGCGATGTCGCGGGGAACCGGTGCGAGGGCTTTGCGTGCGGTCATTGAGGAAACGATGGTCGATATTATGTACTACCTCCCATCGCGCCCGAATATCACGAAGTGCGTAATTACCAGCGATACAATCGATAAGAAAAAAGAACCGATGTACCTCTACGAAGAGAGAAAATCGGCCTGAGATGCTCTTGGACTGCTTTCAAAGCCGGCCGCGGATCCTCTTGGTCGGCTTTTTTATTTTGGAGGGATATTACTCAATTCATGCTGCACGAACCGCCGCCGCATCCGCAGCCTCCCGATTCGCACGATGATTCGGAACACATGCCGTTCCCTTTCGCCATTACCGGCGCTGCGGGGACCGACATCAATTTCTTGTGAGCCTTCGACCCGCAGGAGGGACACAGAATATCGTCTTGCACTTCTTTCAGTTTATGATAAACATCGTACCGTGTCTTGCATTTTTCGCACTGATAATCGAATACCGGCATTTCTAGCTCCTTTGTTTAGTGCTGCTTTTCTATTTTAGATGCACTTGTCGTCTAAAAGATTCAATCATCGTGCATATTAAGTTGTTACCTCTGTCAATCAGCCCAATCTCCTTCACTGATTACTGTCCATCTGCTCACTGATCACTGCTAAAGCTTTCCAATCACCCATGCCGAAGCCACGAGCGCCGCAGTCTCGGTTCGCAAACGGCGTTTGCCGAGCGACACCTGGACAAAACCGGCATGCTCTGCGTTTTGGATTTCTTCCTCTGTAAATCCCCCCTCAGGGCCGATGACGATGAGGGCAGACGTCGGTTTTTGCCTGTGCCGGAGAGCTTCTGCAATGAAGAGAGCTTCATCCGTGTTCTCGTAAGGAATAACCTTTAGGTCGAAGACCGACGCATGGCTGATGACGGAGTCCATGTCCGTGATCGGATAAATCTGCGGAAGATAACATCGGCCGGATTGTTTCATTGCCGAGAGGGCGATTTTCTTCCAGCGGTTTTCCTTCGACGATTGGACAACACTGCGGGAGGTCGCTACGGGGATGAACCGGCGGATGCCGAGCTCCGTCCCTTTCTCAATCAGCCACTCCATTCTCGAAGGATTTTTCAGCACGGCAACCGCAAGCGACACCTCGATTTCCGGTTCATTCAGCCGTTCATGGACGGAAAGAATCTCGCACTCGACGCTGTGCTGATGGATGGAGCGGATAACGGCTTCATACGCCCGATCTACTCCATCGGCAACCCAGATGAGATCTCCCTCCGACTTTCGAAGTACACGAAGAAGATGTTTCGACTCATCGTCCTCGATGGTGAGAAACCGCTCTCCGACCTTTGCCGGATCGGCGTAAAAAAATTCCTTCGACATGGCTGATTCTCCTTTCGGAAATAAGTGGAAGAGTCAGGAAAACCAGAACATCCCTCCAACCTCATCCCTCATATCTTTCCCTCAGAGGGAAGCCCCAAGATCAAGTATGAACTCTCCATGGTGAAATCCCGGTCCGCCGAATGCATATTCGGTTCGCGCAACGAAGCTGTAGGAGAGAAGAAAATTCAGACCGACTCCGAAGCCCGAAAGGACATTGTTCAGCGCGACGGGCTGGGCCCTGTACCACACCGTGCCCGCGTCGCCGAAAATCGTTGCATAGAGGGCATAGCGAATATCCCTGAATTGTTCAACGGGAATTTCGTCGATGCGCATGTAGCTCGGGCCTATGAGAGGAAAACGAAGCTCCGATTTTGCACCGATGATGTTTTCCCCCTCGGTTATCGTCCAGAACCTGCCGCGGATCCGGTCTCCATATCCAAAAAACACGTGCCCATAGTTAGGAACATCCCCTCCCTGCACAGCACTGCCGAAAAAACGGAATGCGAACGATGAATTGAAATAGACCGGAATATACCGCCTGAAATCTATTGAATACCTCTGGTAGTCGACATACTGATCATCGACTCCGTACTTGGAAACGCCGATCCTTGCCAGCGTTCCCCTGCTTGCATATTCGCTGAGGTCGCGCGTGTCGTAGGAATAGAGCAGGTTCAGCGAAAAATACTGGTCGGTACCATCGGGCGACAGCGTCCGGCCCGCCAGATTATTCGTCACGCTGAGGTGCGTGTATTCAAGAGTCGCAGTCGCCGTGCTGAACAGCGAAAATCTTTTGCCTATCGTCACCTGAGCGTCTTCCAGTCTCTGGTCGAAGTTGGGGGCGTTCATGAGCGAAACGAGGCTCTGGTTCCTCACCAGGGAGTACGAAAAACGCGTCGAGAAATACAAATTGTGCGCCTGGTCGATCACTGGGTTTGTGTATTGCAGGGAAAGGTAAGGGTTGTAACCCAATGCTCCCTGGAAGCTTACCAGCTCTTTTCGCCCCCTGAAATTTGTGTGGACGACTCCCGCGCCGTAATAGACATGCGCCCACGTATGATCTCTGATTCCGAGGATCGGAAACGGATAAAAATACCATCGTTCGCTCACGAGCACCACCAATGTTGCCGTCGTCGAATCCGGGACAACTTGAATATCGACCTTGTTGAATAGCTGAAGGCTGTAAATGCGGTCAATATCGAACGCGATCGCGTCTCTCGTCAGGAGGGAACCCGGTTTCAGCGACATTTCCCTTTCGATAACGAAATCCTGTGTGAGGTCATTGCCGACGAAGATAACGCTGGAGACGTGGAGGGTTGAATCCGGGAAATCGGATGGCATGGCACGCGTCGAATCCTGCGAAAGGAGCGGAGTCCAGAGAAACGGAAGCAGAGCGAGCAAAATGCGATAACTCATTGGAGTCCAGAGAATAAAAAAAAGACTTGAATGGATGTCCTGAATTCAAGTCTGCATTCCACATACTGAACGATCATCAACGTATCAGTGCACGGTGTTCGATCGCGATGCATCGATCCATGATCACCTGAATACCGGCCTCCTCAGCTTTCGCTGCCGCCGACGCATTCACGACGCCGAGCTGCATCCAGATGCACTTTGCCCCGATGGCGATCGCTTCGTCGACAACCGGGTCCACCTCGTTCGAGTTCCGGAAAACGTCGACGATGTCTATTTTTTCGGGAAGTGACTTCAGGTCCGGGTAACACTTCATTCCGAGGACTTCCGGGTACCTTGGATTGACCGGATAGACACGATATTTCTTTCCCGCGAGAAACCGGGCGATCGAGCCGCTGTCGCGCCAGGGTTTTGGCGATGCTCCGACGACTGCAATCGTTACGGCGGAAGAAAGGATCTTTTTGATGTCTTCATCTTCCGTGATCATTCAGCTTCCTGCTCCGCGTACGATTCAATCGGCGGACAGCTGCAGACAATATTCTTATCGCCGTACGTATTGTTGATCCGGCCCACGCTTGGCCAGAACTTACGCGAGCGCAGGATCGGAACGGGGTACACCGCTTTTGTTCTGGAATAATGATGCGACCAATCGTCCGCGATTGCGACGGCGGCCGTATGGGGGGCATTCTTCAGGACGTTGTCGACCGGATCGGCTGCCCCGGTGCCGACTTCTTCGATTTCCTGCCTGATGGATATCATAGCGTCCACAAACCTGTCGAGCTCCGCTTTCGATTCGCTTTCTGTCGGTTCGACCATGAGAGTGTCGTGGACGGGAAAGGAAACCGTGGGAGCGTGAAAACCATAGTCCATGAGCCGCTTCGAAATATCCTCAACATCCACATGATATTTTTCCTTGAACTCCTTCATGTCGAGAATGAACTCATGCCCGACCCTGCCGTTTTTTCCCTGATAGAGAATCCGGAAATGCGGTTCGAGCCGTGCCTTCAGATAGTTTGCATTGAGGATGGCATATCGTGTCGCCTCCCTCACTCCCTCCGCTCCGAGCATGCGGATATATCCGTAGGTAATCAGCAGAATGCTGGCGCTCGACCAGGGCGCAGAGGCGACCGCATGAATCGCTTTCTGCCCCCCCGTCTTCACGGCCGGATGACCGGGGAGATACGGGACAAGTTTCTTTGCGACGCAAATGGGTCCCATGCCGGGACCGCCGCCGCCGTGCGGTATGCTGAAGGTCTTGTGCAGATTGATGTGGCAAACATCGGCCCCGATGAGTCCCGGGCTCGTCAGGCCGACTTGTGCATTCAGGTTTGCTCCATCCATGTACACCAAACCGCCTTGCGCATGAACGACATCGCACATCTCCCGAATCTTCTCCTCGAAAACACCGTGTGTCGAAGGATACGTTACCATCAACGCCGCTAATTCGTCTTTGTACTGGGCGGCTTTGGACTTCAGATCGGCAACGTCGATATTGCCTTCCTTGTCGCAGGCAACGACAACGACCTTTAACCCCGCCATCACCGCACTCGCAGGATTTGTGCCATGCGCTGAGGATGGAATGAGGGCGATCTTCCTCTTTGCGTCTCCCCTGTCGGCGTGGTAGGCGCGTATGACGAGCAATCCGGTGAACTCTCCCTGCGCTCCCGAGTTCGGCTGAAGCGAAGCGCCGGCCAGTCCGGACACCTCGCACAACGCGCTCTCCAGCTCCTGAAAGATTTGTTTGTAGCCTTCTGCCTGGTCGGTCGGGGCAAAGGGGTGCATGTGCGCAAATTCTCTCCAGCTGACCGGCATCAGTTCCGCGGCAGCGTTCAACTTCATCGTGCACGATCCGAGAGGAATCATCGAATGCACGAGAGAGAGATCTTTGTTCTCCAGGCTCTTGATGTAGCGCATCATTTCAGATTCTGAATGATGCATCGAGAAAATAGGATGCTGGAGAAATGCGCTTGTCCGCTTAAACTGTTCCGGATACTCGGGGCGAAGGGAAGAATATTTCTGATCCAGCGCGTCGTGGGTGTGGGGGGCCCGGACGGCGTGTGCAAAAAGTTCCTTTACTGCGACCACGTCTTCTAGCTGGGTCGTTTCATCGAGTGAAAGGCCGAGATGATCCGGGTCGATTCGTCGGAGGTTGATCCCGGCCTTGACGGCAGCGTCAAGAATTGACCCGGAGTTCTTCCCAGTCTCGACCGCGAGCGTATCGAAATAGACCGGATTCAATTGCTTGTATCCGAGTTCCTTGAGTTCTGTTTCCAGCACAACGGCCAGCGCGTGAATGCGCGCGGCTATTTTTCTTATTCCTGCAGGGCCATGATACACGGCGTACATCCCTGCCATGACGGCCAGAAGCGCCTGGGCAGTGCAGATATTGGATGTCGCTTTTTCGCGGCGAATGTGCTGCTCGCGCGTCTGGAGCGTCATCCGGTAGGCCCTGTTGTTCTGCGCGTCGACGGAAACACCGATGATGCGTCCCGGCATGTGCCTGATGAATTCGTTTTTTGTCGCAAAAAATGCGGCATGCGGTCCTCCGTACCCCATCGGGATTCCGAAGCGCTGCGCCGAGCCTACGACAACATCCGCACCGAATTCTCCCGGCGGCACCAACAATGCCAGGCTCAGAAGATCTGCCGCCACGATGGCCATCGCTCCGCATTTGTGCAGGTTCGAAATGAACTCCCGGTAATCGGTCACCCGGCCGCGTTCATCCGGATACTGGAGGAGCGCCCCAAAGTACGTCGAATCGATTGCGGCGGCCTCATGATTGCCGACAACGATTTCTATTCCAACCGCCTCTGCCCTCGTTCTGACGACCTCGATTGTTTGCGCAAAACATCCGGCCGAAATAAAGAAGCGGTTCCGGGACCGCCCGTCTGAATTTCTGTTGACAATCCCATACGTCATTGACATGGCCTCTGCCGCTGCCGTCCCTTCGTCGAGGAGAGAAGCATTGGCAACTTCCATACCCGTCAAATCTGCCGCCATCGTCTGGAAGTTAAGAAGAGCCTCGAGCCGCCCCTGCGATATTTCCGGCTGATACGGAGTGTACTGCGTATACCATCCCGGGTTCTCAAAGATATTGCGCAGAATAACGCTGGGAGTAACGCATCCGTAATACCCCTGGCCTATCATCGACTTCAGTACTTTGTTTTTCTGGCCGATCAACCGCAGTTCATGGTGATACCGGTACTCGCTCAACGGAGGCGGAAGAGCGAGCGGCTGGTTCGTCCGGATGCTGGCAGGAATTGTCTGACCGATCAGTTCATCGAGGGAATCGACGCCGATCGCTCGAAGCATGGCGTCGAGTTCCCCGGCACCCGGACCAATGTGCCTGGATGTAAAATCGTCTTCCTGAAAAATTTCGTTCTGCATGTTGGCGAATATCGTTTAGAGAGCTTGATGATTTCGGTTTACGAAGCAATCGATGTTCACAAGGCGGCCGATTGTTTTTTTGCCACCTGGTCGAGTGCGTTTTCGGCAGCGGCTTGTTCTGCTTCTTTTTTATTTTTCCCGATCCCGGTGCCGAACATTTCCTCGCCGACCGTTACTTCGACCGTAAATGTCCGGTCATGATCGGGTCCTTCTTCTTTCATAATCGTATAGCGCGGAAGGGCTCTCCCGTTCGCCTGAGCATACTCGAGGAGCGCGCTCTTGTAGTTGTCATCCGACCCCTGCAGGGTTCCCTCGGCGATGGCAATATCCAGCTGGCGATGGACGAACCGTTTGGCCTCTTCAAGTCCACCGTCCAGGTACACAGCGCCGATGACGGCCTCATAGGCATCGGCGAGGATCGTGTCTGCCCCTTTCTCGGCCGCCTGAGAGGCGCTGTTGCTCAGGAGCAGAAAATCGCGCAGGAGAATTTTTTTGGCGTATGTCACCAGCGCTTTGCGATTGACCATGCGCGCGCGCATGATGGTGAGTTCGCCTTCTTCCGCGTCCGGATATCTGGAATATAAGCGCTCGGCGACAACCATGTTCAGGATCGAATCGCCGAGAAACTCAAGACGTTCGTTTGAGTGTGAATTCGGCTCCCCGACAAACTGCAGATACGATCTATGCAGCACAGCGTGCAGGAAGAGGCTTCTGGACTTAATGCGGTAGTGAAGAGCCGCTTCTAATCGTTGGAAATCAACTCTGGAGTATATATCAGAGAGGGGTTGCGCAGGAGGCGCAGGAGTGATCCGAAGAACTTTCTGAATCCATCGACGTAAACTGCTCACACCGTTACGATCCTCTTAATTCCCCCGATATTTTTTAAAGAGCAATGTCGCGTTGTGTCCGCCAAACCCAAAGGTATTGCACAATGCTACGTTCACCGTTCTTTCGATCGACGTATTGGGGACATAGTACAAATCGCAGTCCGGGTCGGGGGTCTCATAGTTGATGGTGGGATGAATTTTGTTTTCCACGAGGGTCATGACGGTCGCAATGGATCCCACCGCTCCGGACGCTCCGAGTAAATGACCGATCAACGATTTCGTGGAATTGACGGCAAGCTTTTTCGCGTGCTCGCCGAAGACGGTCTTCATGGCGGCTGTTTCGTTCCGATCGTTTGCCGGAGTGGAAGTGCCGTGCGCATTGACGTAATCCACTTCTTCCGGGGCAACGCCCGCATCGCGTATGGCAGCCCTCATCGAACGAACGGCTCCTTCGCCTCCCGGCGCGGGATCGGTAATGTGGTGCGCATCGGCGGTGAAACCGATGCCCGCGATCTCGGCATAAATTTTCGCTCCGCGCCTGACGGCGTGGCCGATCTCTTCAAGAATCAACACGCCTCCCCCTTCTCCCATCACAAAACCATCCCTGTTTTTATCGAACGGCCGGCTCGCCTTCGCCGGCGCATCGTTCCGGGTGGAGAGAGCTTTCATCGCATTAAAGCCGCCAATCCCCATCGGGCAGATGCTCGCCTCGGATCCGCCGCTGAACATGATGTCGGCATCGCCGCGCTGGATAAGAATGAACGCGTCGCCGATGGCATGCGAAGCCGTAGCGCAGGCGGAGGTCGTCGCATAGTTCGGTCCCTTCAGACCGTACTTCATGGAAATCCGTCCGGCCGCGATATCGGCGATCATCATCGGGATGAAGAAAGGGCTGATGCGGTGGGGACCTTTGGTTTCGACGAGCGTCTCATGCTGGCGCATGAACGTCAGCATTCCGCCGATGCCGGAACCAAAGATGATGCCGGCCCGGTCCGGGGAGATCTTCGAAAAATCAATCGCAGCATCGTTCACCGCCCCCTGGGCAGCGGCGAGAGCGTATTGGGTAAAAGGATCAACGCGCTGGACCATTTTCCGGTCCATGTAGTCGAGCGGGTTGAATCCTTTCAGCTCGGCGGCAAACTTCGTGTCGTACTGCGTCGTGTCAAAATACGTGATGGGGCCGGCGCCGCTGACTCCGGCGAGAGCATTCTTCCAGAAATCCTGGACCGTGAGGCCAATCGGCGTCACCGCACCCATACCCGTTACGACGACGCGCCGCGCTTTTCCGTTGAACGACATAGCCTCTGCCTCTGTTTCTTGTTCATCTGGTGTGAAAGAACGTAATGTCCGCGCATGGCGGACATTACGTCATCACTCGATTAAGAATTCCCTGCAACCGTCTTAAGCAACTTTTGCCGACAGATACTTCACCGCATCGCCAACTGTTGAAATCTTCTCGGCATCTTCGTCCGGAATCTGAAGATTGAACGCCTTCTCAAATTCCATGACGAGTTCCACGGTGTCCAATGAATCTGCGCCGAGGTCGTTCGTAAACGACGCCTCAGGAGTGATCTGCGCCTCGTCAACGCCGAGCTTGTTCACAATGATTTCTTTTACCTTTGCGGATACGTCAGCCATAAAAGTATCTCCTTAGATTAGATGATGTTATTACCCACGTTACTCCACACTTACATTGCCATGCCCCCGTCAACACAGAGCACCTGACCCGTGATATAATCCGCGTCGGACGATGCAAGAAAGCGAACAATGCCGGCAATTTCCTCCGGTTTCGCGATCCGTTTCAATGGAATCATGGCTAAGATAGCTTCTTTTTGTTTCTCATTCAACTTTTGCGTCATATCTGTTTCGACGAAACCGGGAGCCACGACGTTGGCCTGGATGTTGCGCGAGGCAAGCTCTTTCGCCACCGATTTCGTGAATCCGATCACCCCCGCTTTCGATGCCACGTAATTCGCCTGGCCTGCATTGCCGATGACCCCGACAACCGACGAGATGTTGATAATTTTTCCCGATTGCTGGCCCATCATTTGACGGCATGCAGCCTTGGTAAAATTAAAAACGCTTTTCAAGTTCGTGTCGATCACCAGGTCCCAGTCTTGTTCGGACATCCGCATCAGAAGGCCGTCTTTCGTCACGCCGGCGTTGTTGACGAGAATGTCGAGCCTGCCAAACTCCTGAATGACTTTTTGGAAGATATCGACCGCCTGAGCGGAATCCGCGGCGTCCGATTGGTGCCCAGCCGAACGGCGTCCCATAGCACGGACTTCGGCATTGAGCGTCTCGGCGGCTTCCTTGGAACTCTTGTAGGTAAAAGCAACGTCGGCTCCCGCTTCCGCAAGCGCGAGGACAATTGCCCGACCAATCCCCCGTGTGCCTCCGGTTACCAATGCAACTTTATGTTCAAGCTGAGTGCTGATCATCTTCGTCTTTACCTTAGTCGTAACTTTAATCTCAATCGTACTCTCGTGCAGGGGTACTTACTTCTTTCCGTTCCCGGCGTGGAGTCTGATCAATTCGTCATAACCCGCGCTCCCCAGGACAAACTCCAGTTCTTCTTTGCATGCAGTCACTATCGAAGTTTCCTGGCTTTCGACGAATGAGCAGCATGCCGTATTCTCGTCCAAGAAATCGTCGAACGTCACAACGCCGTCGTCCACGGTAATCGGGTACGCCACGCAATAGAAAGGCTTGAGCGCCCATCGGCCGAGCCCTTCCTCGCTCCCCGCAATCTGGAGGCTGCATCGGCCGGTCTTATTCAAAAAAACGCACTTGCCGTTAAGCACTTCAGTGCCGACAGCTTTTCCCGAGGGAAAATCGCCGTCGTCCACGACCTCATTGTCGAACCAGCGGGTGTCGTCGGCCGTCTGCGTTTCATCAAGATATTTTTTGATGATATCCCGATGAGCGAGTATTTTTTCTTTTTCCGCGATGTCCGCGTAGACGCCGGACGAGCAGCACGTGGATTCACATGCGAAAGGTCCGCACCCGGTTGCGAAGCTTCGTTCAAACAGGATCGGGTCAACTTCGTGCTTCCCGATACGAATTGTCCTCTCCATCACTTTAACCCTGTTCCCTTCCTGCAGCAGAAGCAATACTTGCCGCACTATCGATTCCGCCGACCGCCGCGCCCGGAGAAATCCTTTTTACAAGGCCCTGCAAAACTTTGCCGGGTCCAACTTCAATAAACGTCGATGCGCCGTCTGCCGACATCTGTACGATCGTTTCGTCCCAGCGCACCGGGCTTGTCACTTGTTCAAAAAGCATCGTTCGAATGACATCGGCGTTCTGCACCGGCTTCGCCGTAACATTTGCGTAGACCGGGATTTTTGCATCCCTGATCTCGACGGCATCAAGAGCTGCCTTGAGTCCATCCTTTGCGGATTGCATCAGGGGCGAATGGAACGCGCCGCTGACGACCAGTTCTTTTACGAGTTTCGCTCCCCGCTCTTTCGCCAATTCCATCGCCTTCCGAACGCCGCTCACCGAGCCGGAGATTACGATTTGCCCGGGAGAATTGAAGTTCGCGGCCTGGACGACTCCTTCTTTCCATGCCGTGCAGCAAACCTCTCCGACAACTTTGGCATCGAGGCCGACCACGGCCGCCATCGTTCCCCGGTTCTCTTCTCCCGCCTTCTGCATCAGCTCGCCCCTCTTCCGCACGAGAGCCAATCCATCCTCAAAACTCAACGCTCCTGCAGCAACAAGCGCCGAATATTCTCCCAGCGAGTGCCCCGCTACCATCGCTGCATCCTTCGGCTGAAGCAAACTCCAGACGACAACACTATGAAGAAAGATTGCCGGCTGGGTATTCTTTGTCTGTTTTAACTCCTCTTCCGGTCCCTCAAAACATGTCTTCGACAGAGGAATGCCGAGGAGTTCATCTGCCCGCGTAAACATCTCCTTTGCGGATGGATATCCGGCGAAGAGATCCTTCCCCATCCCAACATACTGCGATCCCTGGCCCGGAAATATGTACGCGGTCTTTCCCACTCTGCTCATCTCCTCAGTGCTTGACCGGGCCGTCGATTCCCCACTTCACCAACACCGCTCCCCACGTATATCCCGCGCCGAAGCTCGAAAGGACAAGGTTGTGGCCTTTTTTTACTTTTCCATCCAGCCACCATTCCGAGATGCAGAGCGGAATCGTAGCGGCGGTCGTGTTTCCATACTTCTCGATATTGATCATGACTTTCGATCGGTCCAGTTCCATGCGCTCCGCACACGCGTCGATAATCCGAAGGTTCGCCTGGTGAGGAACGAGCCAGTCTACATCTTTGCCTGTCAGATTGTTCCGCTTCATGATTTCCGCCGAAACATCCGCCATTCCGATCACGGCGACTTTGAATACCGCCTTCCCATCCTGGAAGATGTAGTGCATTTTCTTGTCGACCGTCTCATGCGTGGAAGGATTCAAGCTTCCTCCGCCCGACATATAGAGCGCTCCGCCGCCCGAGCCGTCCGAATAGAGCTTGTGGTCGATGATGCCGACGGCGTCGTCGGTCGTCGGTTCGAGAAGCACTGCAGCACCGGCATCCCCAAAAAGGATGCAGGTGTTTCTATCAGTATAATCGACAATGGAGCTCATCTTGTCCGCTCCGACGACAACGACTTTGCTGTAGGCTCCGCTTTCGACAAGCTGAGAGCCGACGGTCAAGGCATAGACGAACCCGGAACAGGCGGCGTTGAGGTCGAAACCCCACGCCTTCCGTGCGCCGATCTTTTGCTGGATGACGCACGCCGTCGACGGAAAAAACATATCGGGAGTCACTGTAGCGACGATGATGACCTCGATGTCCGCCGGTTCAATTCCCCTGTGCGCGAGCATGTTCCTGATGGCCCCGACGCCAAGATCCGACGTTCCGCCGTGCTCAAGTATTCGGCGCTCGCGGATGCCCGTCCTCGTCCTTATCCACTCGTCGTTTGTGTCGACCATTTTCTCCAACTCACGATTCGTGAGTATTTTATCGGGAACGTAATGGCCCACTGCCGTGATCGTTGCGCGTCTCTTACCCATTCACCGTTTCGGATTTGTGTTCGTTGAGCGACTCTTCGATATGAGCGTTGATTTTTCGGTTCACCATTTCTTCGGCGCGGAGAATCATGTTCTTGATGGCTTTCGGCGTCGAACTCCCGTGTCCGATGATCGTGACGCCGTTGACACCGAGGAGCGGAACTCCTCCAAACTCCTGGTAATCGAATTCCTTAAAGATCGTCCGCAGCGGGTTCCTCATGATTCCCATGAGGAGTTTCTGCATCGGACCTTCGTCGGCATATTTCTTGAATTTCGTTTTCAGGAACGACGGGACGCTCTCGGCAAATTTCAGGAGCACGTTCCCCACAAAGCCATCACACACGACCACGTCTGCTTTGCCTTTCAGGACATCCCTTCCTTCAATGTTGCCGATGAAATTCACCGCGTTCTTTCCGGCAACAAACTTTGCATACGCTTCTTTCGCCAGCTCGTCTCCCTTTGTTTCCTCTTCCCCGACGTTCAACAATCCA
The DNA here is from genome assembly GCA_964384415.1 of uncultured Chitinophagaceae bacterium. Taxonomy (GTDB): domain Bacteria; phylum Bacteroidota; class Ignavibacteria; order UBA10030; family UBA8401; genus JAGVPT01. Next base: position 41,241 of record CAYLMV010000026.1, read on the forward strand.
ACTCTCGGGTTCTTTTTGTTGAAGATGTATTCCGAGTAGATACTTCCCATCACGCCAAACTCGAAGAGGAAGTGAGGCTTACAGTCGGTCACAGCGCCGGCATCGA
>CAYLMV010000027.1:0-20822 GCA_964384415.1 uncultured Chitinophagaceae bacterium
TATCAGGAGCTTTTGTGCCGCTCATCTTGAAGCGGCTTGGCGCCGATCCCGTTATTGCGTCAAGTATTTTCCTTACAACTGTCACCGACGTCGTGAGTATGGGAATGCTGCTGGGGCTTGCGACGATGCTGGTGAAATGAGCGGCTGAATTCGACGTGCTTGGGGAGGGTACGTGCAGCTCTAGGTCTTGAATCTCATACAGGCAGGTCATGCTTCCATGAAAACCACTTATAAGATAGTTGCTTCGCTCGTTGGGTTAGTCTTTCTCGTCATCCTCGTTGTGCCTTCGTTCTGGGCTTTTACCGAAAGCCGCAAAACGGCGCAAGAGCGAAATAATAGTTACGAACTGATAAACCGCGCGGATGCTTTGCTCTCTGAATTGAGAGATGCCGAGACCGGTCAGCGCGGCTATTCGCTGACAGGCTACGAGTCTTTCCTGGAACCCTATCTGGCTGTGCGCGACAGCGTCGGAGAACATCTTGAAGATTTGCGCCGCCTTACTTTCGACGATTCCGCCCGCCGACATCTGGACGCAATGGCTCCGCTGATGAGCGCCGAAATGGCGGACCTCTCGCATGTCATAGCATTGCGGCATCATGGCGACAGGGCTGCCGTCCTTCGGATTGAACGCGAAGGACAGGGCAAGCGGCTCATGGATTCGATTCGTGCTGAGATGAAAGGTTTCGTCCGCATCGAGGAAGGCGTCCTGGCGCAGAGGGATGCAGAGTTCCAGATGAATATGCGACATCTGCTGGACATGATTGTGATCGTCAGCCTGTTCATGCTCCTCTTCGCACTCGTGTTCGCTTTCGTGATCTATCGAGAATCACAACAGAGGCTCAAGAACGTGGTTCATCTCGAGACGCAGCATCTGCTCGAGGTTCAGGAAGAGACAAATACGCAGCTGCATAAGGTTAACTTCACCCTGCAGGTCAGCGAAGAAAAGCTTGCGGTCACGCTGAACTCTATCGGCGACGCGGTAATGGCGACGGATGCCGAAGGAAATGTAACGCTCCTGAACCCCGTTGCAGAACAGCTTACCGGTTGGAAGCTCTCCGAAGCCAACGGCCGCCCGGTGGACGAGATTTTCAAAATCATTAACCAGGAAACCCGTTTACCGATAGCGATTCCAATACGTGAAACTCTCTCGCAGGGCACGCTGCAGGGTCTGGCCAATCACACCATTCTCATAGCCCGCGACGGAAGCGAGTGCCCTATCGCGGACAGTTGTGCATCGATTCGCGACCGTGACGGTCATGTGGTCGGTGCCGTGCTCGTGTTTCGCAATGTTACCAAGGAGTATGCGGCGCAACTGGCGTTGCACAACAGCACCGCTCTCGTTCAGACGATTCTCAATACGGTGGCGGATGGCATCATCACCCTCCGCGCCGCCGGCGGCGTCATCGAGACGGTGAATCCCGCGGCCGAGCGAATGTTCGGCTATACCGCGGCGGAGCTCATCGGAAAGAATTTTCATATGCTCATACCGGGGCTGGTAGGGGACCAGCAAAATAATTCCATCGAGCAGTATGTTGCGAGCGATCAGGTGCGCGCCATGGGTCTCGGACGCGAAGTCGTGGGACGGTGCAAAGACGGAAGCATCTTCCCGATGGAAATTGCGATCAATGAAATGTGGCTGGGTGACCAGCGCTACTTCACCGGTATCTTGCGAGATATCACCGCGCGCAAGCAGGCGGAAGCCGAGCAAATGCGGCTCAGCCAGCGGCTGCGCGATCATCAGTTTTATACCCGCTCGTTGTTCGAATCCAATATCGACGCCATTATGACCACGGATCCCTCCGGCATCATTGCTGATGTCAACAAACAGATGGAATTGCTGACAGGATTCACACGCGATGAGCTGATCGGCGCCCCGTTCAAGAATTACTTCACCGATCCGGATCGGGCGGAAGCCGGCGTCAAACTGGTGCTGAGTGAAAAGAAGGTCAACAACTATGAGCTCACCGCAAAGTGCAGCAACGGAAAAGAGACAGTGGTCTCCTTCAATGCGGCCACATTTTACGACCGGGACAGAAAGCTGCAGGGCGTGTTTGCGGCGGCGCGCGATATTACGGAGCGCAAACAGCTGGATCATGTGCTGCTGGAAAAGAATATCGAGTTGGAAAACGCCAAATCAGCGGCTGAGGCAGCCAATCTCGCCAAGTCGGATTTCCTTTCCAGCATGAGTCACGAGCTGCGGACTCCGCTCAATGCCATCCTCGGCTTTGGCCAGCTCATGGAGTCCGACACACCGCCTCCATCGCCCGCCCAGAAGGAGAGTATAGCACAGATTCTGCAGGCAGGATGGCATCTGCTGAAGCTGATCAACGATATCCTTGATCTCGAAAAGATCGAATCTAGAAAAGTGACTCTGTCGCGGGAACCGGTGTCTCTGGCAGAAGTGATGCGAGAATGCCAGACCATGATCGAACCACTGGCGCAGCGGCGCGGCATCGGCATGACTTTTCCGCCGGCTGATATGCCATTTTTTGTCCTCGCCGACCGGACCCGGCTGAAGCAGGTCCTCATCAACCTTCTTTCCAACGCGATCAAATACAACAGGCCCGGGGGATCTGTCACGGTGTGGTGCAGCGAAAGCACTCCGGAACGCATTCGTGTGAGCGTCAAAGACACAGGGGCGGGCCTTTCTCCCGAACAGGTGGCCCAGCTTTTCCAGGCGTTCAATCGTCTGGGACAGGAAGGGGGCGTCGAGGAAGGGACGGGTATCGGACTCGTCGTGGCAAAGAGACTTGTTGAACTGATGGGGGGCGTCATCGGCGTGGAAAGCACCGTCGGTGCGGGAAGCGAATTCTGGTTCGAGCTCCTCTCGGTTGCCGAGCTCTCTCTTCCCATGGAAGAAAGCGACACCGCAGTATCGATTCAATCTCATGTGCCGTTGACAATTCGGCTGCACAGCCTGCTCTATATAGAAGACAATCCGGCGAACCTGAAGCTGGTTGAGCAGATCATCACACGCCGATCCGATATGCGGCTGTTGACCGCTGTGAATGGGAGAAGCGGTATCGAGATTGCGAAAGTTTCACAGCCCGATGTGATCTTGATGGACATCAATCTGCCGGACATCAACGGCTATGAAGCTCTGAGCATCTTACGTTCAAATCCTTCCACCGCACATATACCGGCTATTGCCATCAGCGCAAATGCGATGGCGCTCGATATCGAAAGGGGCATGGAGGCGGGATTTTTCCGTTACATCACCAAGCCCATCAGGGTAAACGAGTTCCTGGAGGCACTGGATCTTGCCCTGGAATTGGAAGGACATGAATATGTGGAAAGCAAATAAAAGGCTTCGACCAGTATGGTAACAGCATCCGACATTCTTCATGGCAACATTCTCATCGTCGATGATCAGGATGCCAACGTCCTGTTGCTCGAGCGGATGCTTCGAGGTGCTGGGTATGTTTCCGTTACCTCTACGACGCATCCGTGCGAAGTCTGCGGCCTTCACCTTAAGAACCGGTACGACTTAATCCTGCTCGACCTTCAGATGCCCGGCATGGATGGATTTCAGGTGATGGAAGGACTGAAGAAGATCGAAGCCGGAGGATATCTTCCGGTCCTGGTCATTACCGCCCAGCCCGATCACAAGGTGCGCGCTCTCAACGCCGGCGCCAAAGATTTCGTCAGCAAGCCGTTCGATCTCGCCGAGGTGCTGATCCGGGTGTACAACATGCTCGAAGTCCGCTTGCTCCATCTGGAGACAATGAAATTGTACGATCGCGTTGTGGCTGAACAAAAGCTGTCTGAGCGATTGCTGCTCAACGTGCTGCCTCGTTCCATTGCCGAACGCCTCAAAGGGAGACCTGAGGTTACGATCGGCACCTTCACAGAAGTGATTGCCGACCGGTTTTCGGAGGTGACGGTGCTCTTCGCAGATATCGTGGAGTTTACGAAATTTGCTGAAAGGGTGAGCGCCGAGGTTGTCGTGGATGTGCTCAACGATCTCTTTACACGTTTCGACAACATCGCCGATAACCGCGGCCTCGAGAAGATCAAGACGATCGGAGATGCTTATATGGCCGCCGCAGGACTCCCCATTCCCGTGGCGGATCATGCGAGCCGGGCGGCAAACATGGCCCTCGACATGATCGAGGCGGTCGATCAATTCAATGAACAGAGCCAATACAAGATGAAGCTGCGCATCGGGATCGACTCCGGCGCGGTGGTGGCCGGCGTCATCGGCAAGCGCAAATTTCTTTACGACCTGTGGGGGGATGTTGTGAACACGGCCAGCCGGATGGAGTCGCACGGCCTGCCGGGCCAAATTCAGGTGACGGATTCTCTGCGGCGGCGCCTTGGCGAACCGTTCATCCTTGAAAAGCGGGGGGCCATCATCGTAAAGGGGAAGGGTGAGATGCAAACGTGGTTCCTGAACGGCAGGACTCGTAGTGAGTCGATGGCGCATTAAGCAGTCAAGAACATTCATAGGCAGAACGATGCCGCGAGGCCGTTCGGAATAGAAGCCAGAAAGCAAGGAACCAATGAGTTATCTTAAACAGGTTCACCAAGCGCACGAGACTCCGGTGAATGACGATGCACACCAATACCATCGCCCCTATTGGAAACGCGCGCATCGTGATTGGCGCGTTTGGCTGGGAGTGATCCTGATGATCGCGGGCATGTTTGTCTATGTGATGAGCCAGGACTTGTCATTGCGGCTTCGCAGCAGGCCGCCCCAATCCCCGCCGGTCAGCTTAGGGAAATAGCTGAGCTTCACAGGCTTTTATTCCAAGAAAGTTATCCCTGTGTGAACAGATGGGCGCACGCAGTAGGGTGCTGGATGGGGAGGAGCACGTCATCATCGAAAGGTCAGAAATGAATTTTTGGGCTCCTATAGTTGTTCGTTTGAGGACAGCAGTATGAGGTGGCCGCTCTGGAGTAAAACGGAAGTCAAGCATCGGAGGCAGGACAAATGACGAGCTACAAATATTTGATCATCGGCGGTGGGATGGCCGCTGCAGCTGCAGTGAACGGCATCCGCGAAGTCGATCCAAGCGGATCCATCGGCCTGATCGGCGAAGAGGCAGACCCTCCCTATGATCGACCGCCGCTCTCCAAGGGGCTTTGGAAAGGGAAGTCATTGGATACCATTTGGCGCACGATGGACACTAAAGGCGTCGATGTTCGGCTCGATCGAGCTGTTACACAGATAATCCCCAAGGAAAAACGTGCGGTTGACGACAAGGGAGAAGCGTCCACTTACCAAAAGCTTTTGCTGGCCACGGGGGCCCGTACGCGGCGACTTCCCTTTGGCCACGAACAGATAATTTATTTTCGCACTCTCTCGGATTACCGGCGCCTCCGCACGCTCACTGAATCGGGCCGGCGTTTTGCGGTGATCGGTGGCGGGTTTATCGGCTCTGAGATCGCTGCAGCATTGGCCTTGACCGGGAAGGAAGTACTGATGTTCTTCCCCGGACAAGACATCGGAGATCGTATCTTCCCGCGCCCCCTCGCTCAGTTTGTTTCCAACTTCTACAAGCGAAAAGGCGTTGAGCTGGTTCCCGGTGAAGAAATTGTTGGATTGGAACTTCGCGGCGCCAAGCATGTTCTGAAAACGAAATCACGAAGTGAATTCGTGGTGGACGGCGTAGTGGCGGGAGTCGGTGTTGAACCAAACGTTGAGCTTGCACAAGCAGTCGGTCTTCAGGTCGATAACGGAATAATCGTGAATGAAATGCTGAGAACGAGTGATCCCGATATTTACGCGGCAGGGGACGTTGCCGCATTCTTCAATCCTCTCTTAGGGAAACGATTACGAGTTGAACACGAAGATAATGCAAATTCTATGGGGCGGCTCGCTGGCCGGAACATGGCAGGCGAGTCTGAGCCTTATCACCACCTTCCATTTTTCTATTCCGACATGTTTGAGTTAGGATACGAAGCCGTCGGCGAACTGGACTCACGCCTGGAGATTTTTGCCGATTGGAAGCGTCCGAACGAGGAAGGGGTTATTTACTATTTACGGAACGACCGTGTTCGCGGCGTCTTGTTGTGGAACGTGTGGGATCAAGTGGATGCCGCGCGCCAATTGATTGCTGAGCCGGGTCCGTTCAAAGCCAAGGATCTCGAACGCCGGCTGCCTGCAAAAACCGCCAGCCCGAAATCTGAAGTATGAACGAGGGAGCTTTTCCATTCGGAGTATCACATAAGAAAAAATAGAGCTCAGCCGCGAGAATACAATACAAGAACGGGACGAGAGAATGTGAAAGGGGAAGTATGGTGAATGACCCCAAATGATCCTGATGCCTCAGTCGCGCCGTCGAAGCCCATAAACAACAACCCTCCTGACACCGCCTCCGTATCGATTCCCGATACTCTTGCGGGGCTCCATGTGGATGCCGAAACCGGCCTTAAGAATTCTGACATCGAGCCCCGCCGGAAGGAACATGGTTTCAACGAAGTGCCCGAAAAGAAGGAGCACCCGCTGCTCGTTTTCCTGGGAAAATTCTGGGGATTGTCGGCGTGGATGCTTGAGCTTATCGTGATTCTTTCTGCGGTCACCAAGAAATATTCGGACCTCCTCGTTGTTGCTGCGCTGCTGATCATTAACGCCGCCGTAAGCTTCATGCAGGAACGGCGCGCGGCCGGGGTCGTCGATACACTGCGCCGCCGCCTGCAAGTGAGTGCGCGTGTGCTGCGTGAAGCCAAATGGCTTGTCATCCCTGCCAGGGAGTTGGTCCCGGGCGATATCATCCGCGTACGTCCAGGCGACATCATCCCGGCGGACATAAAACTCCTCACCGGAGCGGTGAGCGTCGACCAGTCTGCCCTCACCGGTGAGTCCAAGGACGCCGGCAAAACCATCGGTGATGTTCTTTCATCCGGATCTGTTGTCCGTCGGGGGGAGGGGAATGGCGTCGTGCTGCTGACTGGGGCGAAAACGCTCTTCGGGCGGACGACCGATCTCGTACAAAAAGCGCATCCGAAACTGCACATCGATGCGGTGATGGCCAAGGTCGTTCGGTGGCTTTTCCTCGTCGTCGGTGTACTGTTGGGAATGGTAATCGTGCTGTCTCTTGTGCGCGGAACGCCGCTTCTGGAGATGGTTCCGCTCATACTCATTCTCTTCATGAGCGCGATACCGCTTTCGCTCCCCGTCATGTTTACGGTGAGCATGGCGGTCGGCTCGAAAGAACTCGCGAAGCGGGGCGTTCTTGTTACCCGCCTCAGCGCAGCGGAGGATGCAGCCACGATGGACGTTCTCTGTGTCGATAAGACCGGCACGATAACGATGAATCAACTCGCCGTCACCAGTGTGATTCCGCAGGACAAAGCATCAGAAGCCGACGTATTGATGGCCGGCGCATTGGCCTCGCAGGAATCCAACCAGGATCCCATCGATCTGGCATTTTTGGCAGCGGCGAAGGAGCGGCATCTCTTTGACGGCAAGCCTCCGGTGAAGCCAATATCATTCGCCCCGTTCGACGCGAAGAACCGGCGGACCGAAGCAGTGGTCGAGCAGAATGGAGAAAAATTCCGCGTGATGAAGGGGGCCGTCGAAACCGTCGCACAAGCTTGCGGCTTAACGGCCGATACGATCACATCGCTGGAGTCGCGGGTACGCGAATCGGCGTTGAAGGGATATCGGACGCTGGCGGTAGCTCGCGGACCGGAAACAGGAGCGCCTGTCTATCTCGGTATGGTCACCCTTTACGATCCGCTGCGTCCCGACGCAAAAGAACTCATTGGCACGCTTCACGGTCTCGGCGTTGCCGTCAAAATGCTCACTGGCGATGCGTTGGCAGTTGCTGGTGAAATTGCGCGAGGTCTCGGGCTGGCAAACATCAAACGTGTAGCTGACGTAAAGTCGTCCGGCGTTCAGGGCGCAATGAGCGGAGCGGACCTCTTGTCTACGGTGGATGGTCTCGCCGAAGTATATCCGGAGGACAAGTATATTGTCGTTCAGCAGCTGCAGGCCGCCGGACATGTTACCGGCATGACGGGCGACGGCGTGAACGATGCGCCTGCGCTGCGGCAGGCTGAAGTGGGAATCGCCGTCAGCACGGCGACGGATGTAGCCAAAGGAGCTGCGAGTGTTGTGCTCACAGCACCCGGGCTGACAAATATTGTGGCATTGGTCGAACAAGGGCGTACGATCTATCAACGCATCCTGACCTACATTATCAACAAAATCAGCCGGACTATTTTGAAAACGGGCTTTGTGGCCATTGCGTTCATGATCACCGGCAGGTTCGTCATCTCCGCTTTCGCAATGCTGCTCCTCGTCTTCGTAACAGACGTCGCAAAGATCTCTCTTGCCACCGATCACGTCCGTCCATCCAAAAAGCCGGAAACATGGAAGATCAGCGGGCTCATCACTGTCTCCGTGGTTCTTGGCGTTGCTATGGTGGCCGAGGCGCTGCTTTTCTTGCTGCTTGCCTGGCCTCGATTCGGATTAGGCGGGAGCGAGGATGCCGTCTACACTTTGAGTTTCCTGACACTCCTGTACTTTGCCGCGTTCTCCATCGTGTCCGCACGGGAACGGCGTTGGTTTTGGACCAGCATGCCGAGCAAAGCTGTTGCAGCGGCTGTGGCGGCGGAAATTGTCGTCGGCACTCTCTTGACTCGCGTCGGACTTCCCGGACTTATTCCGTTGCCCTGGAGGGAAGTACTCATTGTCTTCGGGTATGCGATGGCCTCCTGCCTCGTGGTAAACGATCTGCTGAAATTCTCGCTGCTCAAATGGCGGGGGCTCGGCGCGGCGCCAACGCCGTGATACGGTAAGCGACTCCTTGAACCGGCATTCCGCTCAAGCTGCTATCCGGCGGTCTGGTTTTCTTTCTGCAAAGGATTAACTCCTCTTTCATCCCTTCGGTCGATTCCATCCAATACAAGCGATAGCTATATAATAATGAAGCGGGAACCACCCTCTCCGGACCAAGCGGCGAAGCTCCGGAACAAGAAACGATCGACCCGCCGACCCCGCAGTGAGGTTGCTTCATGCTCAGCACTATCCCCGAGCCCGTGCCGGAATTTGCGATCATTATTGGACTATGAACTACAAAGATTACTATAAAGATCTGGGAGTCGGAAAGTCAGCGACCGCTGCGGAAATCAAGAAAGCGTTCCGAGCTCTTGCCAACAAGTATCATCCAGACAAGGCCAAAGGGAACAAAGCGGCTGAAGACAAATTCAAGGATATCAATGAGGCGAACGAAGTTCTCAGCGATCCGGTAAAACGGAAGAAATACGATCAGTTTGGCGCCGATTGGAAGCACTATGAAGAAGCCGGAGCGCAACCGGGAGGATTTGACTGGTCGAAGTACGCCAACGCCGGCGGCGGACAAGCGCACAGACAAGGCACGGATGAATCGGATGCGCCATTCAGCGGACAGGGCGTCGATGATCTTTTTGAGATGCTGTTCGGACAACACAGCGGCCAGGCGCGGGGACGCAGAGGCGTTGCCGTCAAAGGCCAGGATCTTGAAACAGAAACGACCCTCACGCTTGAGGAGGCGTACCATGGAACGGTGCGGCTCATCCATCTCAACGACCAAACGATTAAAGTGACAATCAAACCGGGAGTGGCGGATCAGCAGATGCTGAGAATTGCAGCGAAGGGAGGAAGGGGATCAAGCGGCGGCCCGAACGGAGACCTCTTTCTCATGGTGCAGATTGCGCTCCATCCGATCTACCGCAGAAGCGGAAACGATCTCCATCGTAATCTCCCTGTCCAGCTGTACACTGCGGTGCTCGGCGGGAAAACTCAGGTCGACCTTCTCAAAGGCAAGGTCACGGTGAAAGTTCCGAAGGGAACGCCGAACGGCAAAGAATTGAGTCTGCGCGGGCTCGGAATGCCGGTGTACGGGAAGAAAAATGAATTTGGAAACCTGCTGGTAGAAGTCGACGTCGTCCTGCCGGAGCATCTCACCGATCGGGAAACGGAACTGTTCAAGGAATTGGCGGCGCTGAGGAATTAGCATGCCGCAGATGAGGGGGAAGGGATTTTTTACAGACAAGACATAGTTCATCACTCACCACTAAAAGTCGAGAACACAATGAAACCAAATATTGAAATCGCTGAAAATCACACGAAAGAAATAGCTCGTCTTCTCAACACGCTCCTGGCGGACGAGTACGTCCTCTACACGAAAACACGTAATGCTCATTGGAACGTGCAGGGAGCAAATTTTATCGAGCTGCACAAATTCTTTGAAAGCCAGTATGATGCTCTTGACATCATAATTGATGATGTCGCTGAACGGGTTCGCTCGCTCGGACACTTCGCCCTGGGGGCCATGAAGGATTTCATTGCCGTGACCCGGTTAAGCGAGCACAACCAGGATTTTTCCGATCAGAAACACATTCTGGAAACACTGATGGAAGATCACGAATCGTTGGTTCGATCACTCCGAAAAGAGATCCTGGCCGCCGGCGATGAATTCAGAGATATGGGAACGGCCGACTTCATGACCGGATTGATGGAACAGCATGAAAAAATGGCGTGGATGCTAAGAGCACATCTCTCCTGAGACGAATGCAATAACGACGCACAATGTGCTGCGTCAATAACAGAAAGGTGGAAACTATGCTCCTGACAATCGCATTGATCCTGGCGGCCCTGTGGCTCATCGGCCTGGTTGCCTCTTACACGATGGGCGGCCTCATTCATGTTCTCCTGGTCCTCGCCATCGTGATTTCCCTCCTTCGGGTCGTACGCCGGAAAAAGTCATTCGACGCTTAGAAATTGATCGACTTGATGATCGCTTGCAGGGATAGCACCTCTCGGACAATCGTCCGGCAATATCCTATCGTTCGGGATCCTCCTTCGAACTTGTCGTGTGCCGTGAAAGCCGCGGTACGTGTTGATTCCACCAGTCGCCATGAAAGGACGACATACAATGAAAAAAACTAAGAGAAGTTTCTTTCTGCTTTGCGCCGCCATATTCATCGGCATCGCGATTTCTTCCGTTAACTGTGCGGGAGCCGGCGGGAGCATCGGCGTTAATATCAGCGATCAGCCTGTTTGGGGGCCGACAGGGTACGACCGCGCTGATTTCTATTACATTCCGGACATAGATTCCTACTACTCCGTTTCTGAACACGAATATATCTACAGGGAAGGACCCGGCTGGGGGCATGGCGCTTCATTGCCATCCCGCTACAGCAGTTATGATCCGTATCATTCCTACAAAGTCGTCGTTACTGGCAGCAAGCCATACGAAAACAACAATGACCACCAGGCCAAGTATAGCTCGTTCAAGGGTGTGAAGAATCAGCCGGTGATCCGCGACAGCAACGACCCCAAGTACTTCGTTAACAAGGATCATCCGCAGCATGCAACTTGGGAAAAACAACAGAAGTAGTATCCGTTATAACGATGCAGCGTGGAAAGAGAAATGACGATCGTGATGCGAACGCGCCGAGCGGGCTGATGAACACTCAGCTTGATTGGATCCATTCAGTCATCGAGGCATCCCCGCGGTGTCTTGGCGAAACGAACAATGGTACACAAAACTTTTAAGGAGAATGAAGCTATGCTGCAGACCATCAAACAATTACACGGGGCGACACTTGCCGCGCTGGACGGCGACATCGGAAGTGTTGAAGAGTTCTACTTTGACGACAAGAGCTGGGCTATCCGATACCTGGTGGCGGAGACGGGATCATGGTTGATGGGACGCCTTGTTCTCCTCACGCCCCACGCGATTGGAAAATTTGACGAGGCCGGAAGGATTCTGCAAATTAACCTGCGAAAGAAGCAAATAGAAGAGAGTCCCTCGATTGAATCGCACAAGCCCGTTTCGCGCCAATTCGAGATCGAATACTACGGTTACTACGGATGGCCGCCGTACTGGGACGGCGCCGGAGTATCGGGCCTCGGTTCATATCCGATAGCCATGCCGCTTATGGACGGTCAGGCAATTGCACACAAGAAACCCAAGCATCGCGAGGACAAACATCTTCGAAGTACTGAAGCTCTCAACGGCTACCAAATCCAAGCCAGCGACGGCGAGATCGGCCATGTCACCGACTTTATTGTCGACGACAAAAATTGGGCTATTTGCGATCTGGTGGTTGAAACCGGCCACTGGTATTCAGGCAAGGAAATCCTTATTCCATCGGGCAAAGTCAAAGAAATCAGTTACGATGAATCGAAGGTGTTCGTGAGCTTAACGAAGGCGGATATCGAAGAAACTGCTGAAAATGAAGTATCCCGGCATACCGCCTAGAGAGCTTATGTGCGCCGCGATGAATGGAGGAAATGCCACGTTTTTTTCGGCGCGTGGATAGCTTGCTCGCTGTCGCTGTTGGAGTACAACTAAACAGGGATACGATCACGGCGGCGAACCGCTCTGATCGTTACCAAATAAAGAGGACTGTTACCATGAAGCAAAATGCAGAATTGCAGAAGGATGTCCAGGACGCAATCAAATGGGAGCCGTTATTGAACGCAGCAGAAATCGGCGTTACGGTTAAAGAAGGTGTCGTTACGCTGACAGGAACAGTTGACAGCTACTCCAAAAAGAAAGAAGCTGAAGACGCGGCCAAGAGCGTTGCCGGCGTGACAGTGGTAGTCGAAAAAATTGAAATCAAATTGAGCAGTCGATTGGCCGCGAAAGACGACAACGAAATTGCCACCGAAGTTGTGAATGCCCTGAAGTGGAACTGGCAGATTCCTGACGACAGAATAAAAGTAAAAGTCGAAAAGGGATGGGTTACCCTTGAAGGCGAGATGGAATGGAATTATCAAAAGGAGGCCATTCGTGACACGGTCAAGAATCTTATGGGGGTTACGGGTGTATCGAACGATATCGTCATTAAATCCGAGACGCGCAATGTCATCGAAGAGAAAGATATCGAAAATGCCCTTAACCGCAATTGGTCTATCGGCGATCAGGACATTTCGGTCAAAGCTTCGGGGCATGTCGTGACTCTTTCCGGTACCGTGAGTTCATCGTATCAAAAAGACGAAGCTGCCCGGATTACGTGGAAAGCGCCCGGCGTGTGGACGGTAAACAACGAATTGGTCGTAGAATACGGCCATGAAATGGGGGACTAGCAGTGAGCGGGCTGGCCGGAATCCCCCGTTTTATCTTCGTCGACAACGAAGATCGCTTCCTCGCCGGAAATCAACATATCTTATCACATTTCATTAACTCTGTGAATACCATGGTCGATAAAGCAGACTTGCAAGGACACAAAGCCGGCAAAAAAAGCAATTCGGATGAGCCTGGATATCCGCTTTATCCTTCGAATGAAGACATCTTCGTCAAGGACAAAGAAGAAGGGAGTCTGAATCCGGAGGATACATCGAAGCAGAAGGTTCCAAACGAGGATGCCGCTGCGGGAAAGAATAATGAAAAGGATTTTGAAGAAGATGCGTCGGGGGGCGATCTCGATGTTCCCGGGTCGGAACTGGACGACGAGCAGGAGAAGAACGGAAATGAAGACGAGGAAAACAATTATTACAGCCTGGGGGGAGATAATCATAACGATTTAGATGAGGACCAGGGGGGATGACAAGGTTGCCGCCAATCTCACGCGCCGTTCCATCTCGGCAGGATGGCGTATTTTCAATGACATGAAAAAGAAACCTGATTTGTATCCGGATCAAGTGGAAATGCACCGAAGCGGGCGGACGGGCTGGCTGCGGGCTGCTGTGCTTGGCTCGGACGACGCAATCGTCTCGACTGCAAGTCTCATGATCGGAGTGGCGGCATCATCGGCGCCGATGAGCGCTATCCTGATTGCCGGCGCTGCGGGCCTTGTGGCCGGCTCGATGTCGATGGCGGTTGGCGAATATGTTTCGGTCAGTTCCCAACGGGATGCGGAACGAGCGGACGTGAAACGCGAGAAAAGAGAACTTGCCGTACAGCCGGAGGCTGAACTGCAGGAATTGGCACAGATCTACGTACGCCGAGGCCTTGAAGCCGATCTTGCGATGAAGGTCGCAGTTCAACTCAGCTCGCATGATCGGCTGGGTGCACATATGCGCGATGAGCTCGGGATCGATCAATCATCTCTGTCTCGTCCGCTGCAAGCGGCCTGGATATCCGCGGCAAGTTTTGCGGCCTTTGCAATGGTTCCGATAGGAGTCCTCCTCGTTTCGCCGGCATCACTTCGTATACCGCTGATCGCAGTGTTCTCGCTTGCGAGCCTGGCAGCGCTGGGCGCTTTTGGCGGATATCTCGGCGGGGCGCCAGCTGGTCGGGCGTCGTTGCGTGTAGTCTTGGGAGGCGCTCTTGCGATGCTGGTAACGGCCGCCATCGGCAGGATTCTTGGTGTCTCTATCGGGTAACGAAGTCAACGTCTCGATGAACCAAATATTTTTTTGAAAAATAAAGTCAATTAGGCATCAACGTAACGAAACGCTCTCAACTTAACGCAGAAGGAATTACCGGATGAATACGCTCAGCATCAAAGGCAACTGGAAGAAAATTGTGGGAAGAATCAAACAACAATTTGCCAATCTCAAGGGAGACGATCAACTCTTCAAGGAAGGCAAAAACGAAGAATCGCTGGGAAAGCTACAACAGAAAATCGGCGAGACCAACGGAGAGCTTCGCAAACTGATAAGGAAGTTGTAAGAATTGTCATTCTTCCCTCCTGAGTCCTTGCCGGTTTATCGATTGGCCCTGCTGTTCTGTCCCGCACTTGCCAAAGTCTTGGGATGAACTTTACTCCGAAGGCTCCGTGAGACATTAAGAAAACACAGGTAAAATAATGGAATCAACACCCCTCGACCCGAAAGTCACACTCACGACAACCGCTGGTCATCCATCTTCAGTGCCTTCTGCGAAAGCTCACAAGAAACAATGGGCGCGTGTGCGGCGGGGAAGTCTCTGGCTGATCGGCCTGCTTCTCGTTCTTATTGCCGGAGTCGTTGGGTATCAATGGATGTTCGGCAAAGCCAAGGTCACGTATGCCACTGCCGTTGTCGAACGCGGCAATGTTGAAAGCACTGTCGTGGCAGCGGGCATTACGCAGCCTGTTAAATACGTCGATGTCGGTGCTCAGACCTCCGGCATGCTTCAGTCGTTGAAAGTGAATCGCGGCGACCATGTCGAAAAGAACCAGCTGCTTGCGGTGATTGATCCGGTTCTGGCAAAGACGGCTCTCACGGCGGCCAACGCCGCTCTCGAGAGCATGACCTCACAACGCTCGCTGAAGCAGGCGACACTCGTACTCGCCAAATTGCAGAGGGACCGGAATAACGACCTCTTCGCACGCCAACTAGCTTCAGCCAGCGAGCGCGACATCACCCGGGCAGCATACGATGTCGCATTTGCCGATGTCGCATCGCTTTCGGCGCAGATGAAGGAAGCTTCGGCGGCCGTGAACACGGCAAAGGCAAATCTGGGCTATACGAACATCACGGCGCCGATGGGGGGCGAAATTGTCTCCATCAGCCTTCTGGAAGGTCAAACACTCAACGCCAATCAGAGCGCGCCGAACATTCTCCGCATTGCCGATATCGACACGGTGACCGTATGGGCGCAGGTCTCCGAAGCCGACATTGTGCGTGTGAAACCTGGGCAGGATGTCTACTTTACCATCCTCGGCGATTCCCTCCGCTGGACCGGGAAAATCAGGCAGGTGCTGCCGACGCCGGAACTCATCAACAATGTGGTTTTCTATGACGTCCTTTTTGATATTCCGAACCCGAAGCGTGAGCTGAAGATCCAGATGACAGCGCAAGTCTTTATTGTGTTGGCAGCGGCGAAAGATGTTCTGTTAATACCGGCTGCCGTCATTGGAAATGCCGATGAAGGATCAGCGATAAATGTAAAGGTGATGAACCCGGATGGGAGCGTGGAGCCGCGGATGGTGAAGATCGGAATTAAAAGCGAAATCTCGGCAGAGGTAACGGACGGACTAAAGGAAAATGAAGAAGTCGTAACCGGACAAATTGCGGTACGCGGCACTGCATCGAAAAGCGCATTGAGCGCCCGGAAAGGTCCGTGATGCCGTCTCCTTTGCTTGAATTGAAAGGCGTCACCCGAACGTATACGTCTGGCGGCGAGCCGCTGACTGTGCTGAAAGACGTGAGCCTTACGATTCAGAGCGGCGAATTCGTCGCCATTATGGGTGCATCGGGCTCGGGCAAGTCGACGCTCATGAATATTATCGGATGTCTTGACAAACCGACGAGCGGCACTTACTCCATCCGCGGCCTCGAAGTTGCGAGTCTGAGCAGCGACGCGCTGGCAGCATTGCGGCGCGATACCTTCGGCTTCATCTTCCAGCGCTACAACCTGATGTCCGATCTGAACGCTGTTGAGAACGCGGAGATTCCAGCGGTGTACCGCGGGATGCCAAAAACAGAGCGGCAGGATCACGCGAGTGATTTGCTGCGGGAACTCGGTCTTGCCGACAGGATGCAGCATCACCCAGGTCAGCTTTCAGGCGGCCAGCAGCAGCGCGTGAGCATTGCCCGCGCACTGATGAACGGCGGACCCGTCATCCTTGCCGACGAACCAACGGGAGCGCTCGACAGCCAGGGGGGCAAAGAAGTAATGGCGATCCTCGAGAAACTCCACGAGGAAGGCCACACGATCATTGTCGTTACCCATGATAGCGACATTTCAGCTTACGCCCACAGGCTCGTGCGCATCGCGGACGGACGAATCACTTCCGATGAGTTACAGCAAAAAGGGGGGACAGGTAAGCCAGTACAACATTCGGAACAAGAGGAAATTAATAAACAGGGAGGAGCGGTCCTTGGAGAGTCGTTGAAAATGGGGCTGCGATCGCTGATGCACAATCGAATGCGAACTATGCTGACCATGCTCGGCATCATCATCGGTGTCGCTTCGGTCGTCGCGTTGATGGCAATCGGCAACGGCGCGGAACAGGATGTCGTTGAACGCATTCAGGCTATGGGGACCGACCTTTTGACCATTATGAGAGGGCCTCCCGCTGTCCGCGCATCGGCCGACATGGTGACGAGTTTTCTGCCTGAAGACCTTCCTTTCATCGGCGAAGTCCCGGGCGTCGCGATGGCAATTCCAGAAACGAACATGTCTTCGCTCCTGCGATTTGGCAATCAGGATCTGACGATCCTGGCCGTGGGCACCGGCGAATACTTCCCCCAGGTACACGATTGGCCCGCACGAATCGGCATCTTCTTCTCCGCCGAGCATGTCAAACGTTATTCTCAGGTCGTCGTACTGGGACAGACTGTCGTCAACAACCTGTTCCCTGCCGGCACGAATCCCCTTGGACAATATGTGCTCATCGGCAGTGCGCCGTTTCTTGTTATAGGTGTTTTAAGCACCAAAGGCCTGACCCCGCGTGGAGACGATATGGATAATTCCGTTTGGCTCCCCTACACGACGGCCGGAGCTCGAATTTTCGGGCAGCGATTCTTCAATGATATCGTCGTCCGAGTGCAGACGGGTGCGGATATGAGTGCGGTACAATCAGGACTCCACGCCCTTCTGATGAAACGGCATGGGAAGGAAGATTTCAACATCCGCAACATGGCCGACACAATAGCTGCGGCTGACGAAACGCAAAACACGCTCACGTATCTTTTGGCGGCGATTGCCGTGATCTCCCTCGTTGTCGGCGGAATTGGCGTGATGAACATCATGCTCGTTTCCGTCACCGAGCGGACGCGCGAGATTGGCATCCGCATGGCGATCGGTGCACGAGGGTTCGACGTGTTGTTTCAATTCCTCACCGAGGCGGTGATGGTCTGCTTTATTGGCGGCCTGGTGGGTATCCTTGTCGGCATCGGCGGAGGTTTAGCCACCACGGCAATTGCCGGCTGGCGGGTGATCTTCACAGTCTCGCCGATCGTCGTCGCGTTTGCGTGCGCCTTTCTTACAGGAATCGTGTTTGGATACCTTCCGGCGAGAAAAGCTGCACAGCTCGATCCGATCGAAGCGCTGGCCCGGGACTGAGTAGAAGCATTTGCCGATGCTTGAAAAAGAAAACCGCATAGACGTGAAGTACGCCAAGAGAAAGTTAGAGTCTCTGGTTCTCTAAGTTCTCTACAATTCCTCTTCGCGTTTTTGGCGTCTTAAGGGTTCATTTCGCGTGCAATTTTTTTGGGTTGAAAATTGTTCATATCAGTAGGCAGGTGCTGAATTTCCGGATGCAGTACTCGGCAGTCCGGATTATGGGCGGAGAAGCTAACCAAGGAGGCGATATTGTGAGAGAGAATCCATTGAAACAACTTGAAGCATGCGGCCAGTCCATCTGGCTGGATTACATCCGACGCGATCTTATTTCGAGCGGGCTGCTTCAACATATGATCCAGGAGGATGGAGTACGGGGGATGACATCCAACCCATCCATCTTTGAAAAGTCGATTGCAGAAAGCCGCGACTATGACGAAGACATTCACGCCATGTTGCATCAGGGGAAGGATGCAATGGAAGTTTATGAGTGGCTCAGCAAGCGCGATGTTCAGAGCGCAGCGTACGAATTCTGGTCCCTCTATGGGGCGACGGGAGGTAAAGACGGCTACGTAAGTCTTGAGGTTAATCCTCATCTGGCGCGCGACACAAAGGGGACAATTGAAGAAGCCCGGCGGTTATGGGAAACGCTGAATCGGCCGAACGTATTTATCAAAGTTCCGGCAACGTCCGAAGGCCTGCCCGCTATTCAACAGCTTATCAGTGAAGGAATCAATGTCAACGTGACACTGTTGTTCGGATTACCAAGATATCGCGAAGTGGCAGACGCCTTTATCGCGGGTCTCGAGTCGCGTGATGCCGCGGGAAAGCCCGTGGATCATATCGCTTCCGTCGCCAGCTTTTTTGTGAGCCGAATAGACTCTATGGTTGATCCGCTGCTGGAAAAATCCAGTACGCGGGATGGCCCGCAGGCAGAAGCTGCAAAGAAGACTCGCGGAGAAGTGGCGGTCGCCAGCGCAAAGTTGGCATATCAGATCTATAAAGAGAAATTCACAGGAGACCGCTTCAAGAAGCTTTCCGAAAAAGGGGCTTTTCCTCAGCGTTTGTTGTGGGCCAGCACAGGCACCAAGAACCCTGACTACAGCGACATAAAATACGTCGAATCGCTCATCGGACCCGAGACCGTGAACACGCTTCCGGTGGAAACCCTCGAAGCATACCGTGATCACGGCAATCCTCAATCGCGCATCGAACAGAATTCCATCGAAGCCAAAGCACTATTGGCCCGGCTTCCCGGCCTCGGGATCAACATCGACACGATAACTCAGCAGCTTGAAGACGAGGGTGTCCAAAAATTTATTAAAGCGTTCGACGAGTTGATGTACAGATTGAAAGAAAAACAAAACGAGCTTCTTAGCAAGCCGAAGTTGGAACGTGCTGGAGGATGAAGTGAATTCACACCAATATGAAATTGGCATGGTCGGCCTGGGGGTGATGGGGCGCAACTTGCTGCTGAACATGGCCGACCACGGACATTCTGTAGCCGGCTTCGATAAAGATACCTCGAAAGTTGCAGCGCTGCGGCAGGAGGCGGAGAACCGGGATATCCGGGGAGCAGAAGATATCAAAGAGTTCGTTGCACTTCTACGCACACCCCGCGCCATCATGCTGCTCGTCCCTGCCGGCGCGCCAGTCGATTCAGTCATCAACGATTTGCTCGGGCATTTGCAGCCGGGCGATCTCATTATCGATGCCGGCAACTCGTACTTCAAAGACACAGATGTACGCACCCGAACTCTGGCGGCAAAAAATATACAGTTTCTCGGTCTTGGAGTTTCGGGAGGGGAAGAAGGGGCCCGCCGCGGTCCGAGCATTATGCCCGGAGGGCCGGTCGAGGCGTACGAGCGAGTTCGTCCGATCCTCGAATCCGTTGCAGCAAGAGTGAACGGCGATCCTTGCGTGGCCTATCTCGGTCCCGGATCCGCCGGGCATTTCGTAAAAATGGTCCACAACGGCATCGAGTACGGAATGATGCAGCTTATTGCCGAATCCTACGACCTGATGAAACGGGGTTTGGGGTTGAACGATGAAGAAATACGTACTATGTTCAGCGAATGGAACAGAAGTGAGTTAAGCGGATATCTGCTGGAGATTACAGGCAACATCTTCAGCGAGGTGGACAAGACGACGGGCAAACGTCTTATCGACGAGATCCTGGATGTCGCGAAACAAAAGGGAACGGGGATGTGGACATCGCAAAGCGCGATGGAACTCCAGGTGCCTATACCGACGATAGACCTCGCGGTTGCCATGCGTGATTTATCTGTCTTCGCCGCAGAGCGCGAGCAGGCGAGCTCAATTTATAGGGGGATGATGAAACGCATTCCCGGCGACCGCGCTCCTTTTCTCAAACACTTGTCCCGCGCGCTTTATGCCGGCATGATTGCCGTGTATGCTCAGGGGATGGCGCTGTTGACGGCGGCATCGGAGAAATATGAATACCACCTTGACCTTCAAGCGATAGCGCGCATTTGGCGGGGCGGCTGCATCATTCGAGCCGCGCTGCTGGATGATGTGCGCGCTGCATATCACGCCACGAATAATTTGCGAAACATACTCCTCGACCCGATTATCTCGCAGAAGGTTCTGGACCATCAGGAGGATCTGCGGCTGGTGGTTTGCCGCGGGGCGGAAGCTGGCGTGCCGATACCGGCGCTGATGGTTTCGTTGGGATATCTTGACTCCTATCGGAGCGCCTGGCTGCCGGCAAATCTCATTCAGGCTCAGCGCGATTATTTTGGCGCTCACACGTACGAACGGAATGATGCCAAGGGGACGTTTCACACGGAGTGGGAAAGATCGTAGAATTGCTGCATTGTCTGAAGATTCATTGGCCAAAAAAGAGAGCCTCAATATTCTGGCAGTGATACAGCCTGGATGCCCGCCAGGTGCATGCGGGCATGACGCATCTCGGGGTTCGTGATTCCC
>CAYLMV010000027.1:20922-41037 GCA_964384415.1 uncultured Chitinophagaceae bacterium
AAATTGCGCGATTGAAACTATTGCAGCACCAATTTTCTCTCATTGATCTGTTGCCGGTTATGAATATCCCTCACATGAGCATTTTTCCCACACTTCAGGCTTTCGAGGTTGCCGCTGCAAACTGGATCGCCGGCAAAATGACGGCGGCGATTGAAACCCGCGGAGAATGCCTCATGGCTTTGTGCGGGGGTAACACACCTCGAGGCGCTTACCGGCGTTTGGCGGAATTAATCGTGGGCCGCTCAATAGACCAGAACCGAGTCCATATTATTTTCAGCGATGAACGGATGGTGCCTCCGGATAATCCGGAAAGCAACTACGGAATGATCCGGCAGGAATTCATTTCTCACATTCCCGATTCATCTTTGCATGTTCATCGGATAAGCGGCGAGGTGAGGCCGGATCTCGCAGCTACCGGATATGATCATGAATTGCAGGCGTTGTTTCCCCAGTTCGGGGGTCGATGCGACCTGGTTCTTCTCGGTGTGGGAGAAGACGGCCATACCGCATCCCTTTTCCCCGGGACGGAAATTCTTTTGGAACGAGCGAAGCTGGCGAGCGAAGTCTTTGTCCCGCACCTTGATCGCTGGCGCGTCACCCTCACACTGCCGGTGATTAATAATGCACGAGCAGTGTTATTCCTTGCAACCGGCAAAAAGAAGGCAGGCATCGTCAGCGAGGTATGTTCAAACGCGGCTCCGCGCACGGATCTTCCGGCCAGTCTGGTGCGCCCCCACCCAGGAACTCTTACCTGGATGCTGGATGCTGAAGCCGCGTCTAAGCTTGCCTCGGAGAAGTCGTCGCAAGCCGGCAGAGCGATGCAATAAGCGACATCTCTCAAATTTTCCCAGAATGGAAAGTGCGAGCCGGAATGGCGCCGCGAAGTCATTAGAGTTGTCCTCGTTCCCAAACAGAGTTTGGGAACGAGGTAAAAGCAAATTGAGTTACTGCCAGAATCTCACATCGATTGAGGGAAGGAGTCAGGCGCATGTCAGCAAACGATCAACTTGAGCCCACCGTGTTTGTTATTTTTGGAGGGGCCGGAGACCTGACATGGCGGAAGCTGGTGCCGGCCATGTTCGATCTTTCGCAGGACCGGAGCTTGCCGGATCAGTTTTCGATTATTGCAGTGGACCGGGCTCACCTCAGTGATGAAGCAATCCGCCGCCGCTTGCACGATGGGGTCAATCAATTCTCCCGATACGGGAAAGTCCGTCCGGCAGCGTGGAATCAGTTCGCGCAGCACATTTGCTACCAGCAAGGCGACTTCAAAAAAATTTCCACCTATAAGGCCTTATCGGCACATTGTACACTGCTCGAAAAGGAATGGGGGGCCAAATCCCACCGGATCTTTTACATGGCAACACCGCCGAGCATGTTCGGTGAAATTCCGAAATATCTCGGCAAGGCCGGCATGACTCATGACCGGAAGTGGTCGCGGATTGTCGTTGAAAAACCGATTGGTTATGACCTTGACTCTGCCCGTGTGCTGAATTCTATCCTCGCCGCCAATTTCGACGAATGCCAAATCTACCGAATTGACCACTACCTGGGCAAAGAAACAGTGCAGAACATTCTGGCTTTCCGGTTTGCCAATCCGTTGTTCGAGCCGATCTGGAACCGGCGCTATGTGGATTGTGTCACCATCACCGCCGTCGAAGATGTCGGTGTCGAACATCGCGGAGGATATTATGATCATGCCGGAGCGTTGCGCGATATGGTGCAGAATCATCTGATGCAATTGCTTTGTCTTGTTGCGATGGAACCGATGGTCTCCTTCGAAGCGGATGAGATCCGGAATAAGAAAGTCGATGTGCTTCACGCGGTCCGCCCCATTCTCAAAGACGCAGTTCATCAAAGCGTGGTGCGCGGTCAGTACGGAAAGGGCTGGATCGGCGGAAAGAAGGTTCCCGGCTATCGCGAAGAAGGGGGCGTGGCGCCCGATTCTCAAACAGAGACTTTTGTCGCGTTAAGACTTTTCATCGACAACTGGCGCTGGCAAGGAGTCCCATTCTACCTTCGAACCGGGAAACGTCTCACGCACCAGGCATCAGAAATCTCCATTCAGTTCCGCGGTGTGCCTCATCAGTCTTTCCCGGCGGAAGCCACGCTCGACTGGCAGTCGTCCCGGCTCATCATGTCAATCCAGCCGGACGAGGGAATCGTCCTAAGGTTTCAGGCAAAACATCCGGGGGCGAAAATTCAGCTCCGCTCGGTGGAGATGCAGTTCAATTATCATGATGCGTTCGCCGTCCGGTCGCCCGATGCATATGAAACGCTCCTCTGGGACGTCATGAAGAATGATGCAACGCTCTTCATGCGCGCCGATCAGGTAGAGGCTGCCTGGAAGCTGCTCATGCCTGTGCTGGAAGTCTGGTCGGAAGCTCCGCCCAGCGATTTCCCGAACTACGCAGCCGGTACGTGGGGACCGGAAGATGCACAGGGGCTGCTGGCCGAAGGACATAATTGGCCGCTGCCGATAGAATTGGAAGGCAGGCGCCGGAAAAGGGAAAAGAGCAGGTGAATTGAAAGAAGGACACGAACGGCTTGCCGAAATCCCCCTATTGAATGAGCGATAACCGCAAAGACGCTAAGAACGCGAATAAGGAAACAATAAAATGGGAAAGAAAAGGAAGAGCTGTATTCATCTTGGCGCTCTTTGCGCCTTCGCGGTTTTCTTTTTCAGCAACCTGCTAATGTAATTATATGAAAATTCTTGTCATCGATGTCGGCGGAACTCACGTAAAAATTCTTGCCACCGGCCACAAAAATCGGCTCGAAATTTTATCCGGCCCGAACATGACTCCCGTGAAAATGGTTGCTGCCGTTCGGGAAGCAACGGCCGGTTGGAATTACGATGCGGTCTCGATCGGCTACCCCGGTCCGGTGGTGCACGGCCGGCCGATCATGGAACCCCGTCATCTTGGACCCGGCTGGATAGCGTTTAACTTCAGCAAGGCATTCGGCCGGCCGACAAAGATTGTCAATGACGCGGCGATGCAGGCGCTGGGAAGCTATCAAGGCGGACGAATGCTCTTTCTCGGTCTCGGCACGGGGCTCGGTTCAGCAATGATCGTCGAGAATGTGCTCGAGCCAATGGAGCTTGCCCATCTCCCCTACAAAAAAGGGAAGAGCTACGAATATTATCTGGGGATCGCCGGCTTGAAGCGGCTGGGAAAAAAGAAATGGCGCCGCCAGGTCAATGAAGTCGTCCGCCGGCTTAAAGCCGCGCTTCAGGCAGAGTATGTCGTTCTCGGGGGAGGCAACGCGAAACTTCTCAAGAAGCTTCCGGCCGGTGCGCGGCTGGGCGACAACTCCCATGCTTTCCAGGGGGGATATCGGCTCTGGTCAAAGCTCTACTGCGGTCTCAGCCGCAAACGATTTGTTCACTGATATGCAGGGCCGTACCTAGAAAGTTTTCTTGTGTTTTGATTCCGCAGGCTTTCTTTTGAGCCGAAGGCTCATCCGCCTCTGGCGGAGCTTCTTTCTTTTGCCTCAAAGAAAGAACGGAAAATACCTCAAACAGAGCCACACTGAGCGATTCCGTTCCGCCTCTGGCGGGACGGGAGAGTCGAAGTGTCGAGTGAATAACACAAGACGGTTTCTTAGAAACGGAAGTAGAGATGATAATGACCGATCCCTCCAAAATAGTATTCCTCTTCGATGCGGACAATACGCTCCTCGATAACGACCGGATCATTGCAGACTTCAACGCATATCTCGAGCGGGAGGTTGGTCCCGCGCTGGCCCAATCTTACTGGACAATCTTCGACGATCTGTGGAACAGGGTCGGCTATCCGGACTATTTTGGAGCCCTGCAGCAATTTCGAACGGAACACCCATACGGCTTCAATTTGATCGAAGCCTCTAGCTTCCTCATAGACTATCCCTTCGCTGACCGCGTCTATCCTGATGCGTTCGCCGTCATCGAGCACGTAAGGCGATGGGGCCCGTCAGTGATACTTTCAGACGGAGATGCGGTTCTTCAGCCGCGCAAGGTGGAGCGGGCAGGGCTTTCCGGAGCGGTGGACGGCAGGGTGCTGATCTCCGTGCACAAGGAACTGGAGCTTGATTTTGTTTTGGAGCGATTCCCCGCAGAGCACTATGTCATGGTGGATGACAAGCTCCGCCTGCTAGCTGCCATCAAAAGAATCTGGGACCGGCGGGTGACTACCGTTTTTGTCCTGCAGGGACATTATGCCCTCGATCCCGGGATCGTACGCGAATACCCGAATGCGGACGTCACGATTCAGCAGATCGGCGATCTCTTGAAATACGACTTTCAATCGATCCATGCGTTCAAGGAAACATCTTCACAGACAGAGGCAAAAATCCACAAATGAATATCCCGGAAAATTCGGATGCGTTCGGCGCGCCCGGAATCGCACCCCGATGGACATCCAGCGCAAAAGAAGGGCTCGGCACGGCATACCACACAAGCTGCCGCGTCTGGTTCACGCTCAGCCATGGCATCGTCAACGAAATCTACTATCCCAATGTAGACCAGCCGAACACGCGGGATTTTCAGTACTTGATAAGCGACGGAGAGACTTTTTGTCACGAGGAGAAGCGGGACCTTGATCACATCATCGAGTATCCGGAGCGCGATTGCGTTTTCTACCGTCTTATAAATTCGGAACCTAACGGTCGCTACCGGCTCATCAAATACGTTCTCGCCGATCCGCATCGGTCTGTGTTCCTGATGCAAACAAAACTCGAAATCGTTGATCAGTCTCTGCGCGGCAAGCTGCATCTCTATGCGCTGCTCGCACCGCATCTGGCGCGCCAGGGGGCGGGCAACTCCGGGTGGTGTTCGGAGATTGGAGGCAACAACTTGCTTCACGCGGAGCGGGCAGGGGATCATCTTGTCATGGGATGCAGCGCTGGGTTCTCCCGGCGGTCCGTCGGGTATGTAGGTACGAGCGACGGCTGGACCGATCTGATGAAGAACTTCAGGATGGAATGGGAATACCGCCGGGCCCCAAACGGGAACATCGCTTTGATGGGTGAGATCGATCTTACTCAGGGAGACTCATTCACTGCGGCGATTGCATTCGGACAAAGTTCTCAGAGCACCGTAACGAAGCTGCTTCAGTCGCTCGCGGAACCGTTCGATGTCCATCGGGAAGCATACGTCCGCCAGTGGCAGAGAACCGTCGTTAAACCGAACTCCGATCTCAGCGCGTATACGTCAGACGGCGGCCACATGTATCGGCTGAGCCGGTGCATCTTATTGGCTCATGAAGACAAAATATTCCAGGGAGCGCTCGTCGCATCGATGAGTATTCCGTGGGGTGAGACGAAAGGCGACGATGACCTGGGCGGATACCATCTCGTTTGGATCCGCGATCTGGTGCAGAGTTCGAGCGCTCTTTTGGCGTCTGGTCAAACCGGAACTCCGCTGCGTGCTTTAATTTGGCTTGCCGCCATCCAAAACAGCGACGGCAGATTCCCCCAAAACAGCTGGATAGACGGAAACGCCTTCTGGCCGGGAGTGCAGCTCGATGAAGTTGCAGATCCGATCATCCTGGCGTGGCGGCTGGTTCGCGAAGGAGTTTCGCTTGGCCGTTTCGATCCTCGAGTCATGATCTTGCGTGCCGCATCATATCTCATCAGGCAAGGACCGGTGACCGGTCAGGAACGCTGGGAGGAGAATGCTGGCTATTCGCCGTCAACGCTTGCAACAGTAATAGCCGGTTTGATCTGCGCTTCGGAGCTGACGAAGAATCGGGACGATTCGGCCGCACACGATTTTATCCTGCAGTATGCTGATTGGATGTCATCACATGTCGAGGAGTGGACCGTAACGACCGCCGGTGAAGCGGTTGAAGGGATTCGCCGCCATTATGTTCGGATCAATCCCACGAACCCTGAAAACCCCGACCCTCACGCAGATCCCAACACCACGATGCTGGAAGTGAGCAACGGCGGCGGTTCTTATCCGGCAAGGAATATTGTAAGCGGTGATTTTTTACAGTTGGTCCGATTGGGAATCCGTGCAGCGGACGATCTCGTCATCAGGAATTCTGTTGAAGTTATTGATCGCTTGCTGAAGGTCGACTTGCCCCAGGGTCCGTGCTGGCACCGCTATAATCACGACGGATACGGGCAGAAAGAAGATGGAAGAGCCTACGATGGCACCGGAGTCGGCCGCGCATGGCCGATCTTGACCGGCGAGCGGGGACATTATGAGCTCGCCGCGGGGCGTGATCCCGGGCCGTTTATTACCGCGATGGAAAAATTCGCAAACAAAGGAGGGATGTTGAGCGAGCAGTTGTGGGATCAGAAAGACCTTCCCGCGCTCGAACTGAGGCGCGGATGTCCGACCGGCGCAGCGATGCCCCTCTGCTGGTCCCACGCTGAGTACATCTCTCTCGTGCGGAGCGCTTGCGATGGCATTTGCTTCGACCGGATCGAGCCTGCGTTTCAACGCTATGTGGTGAACCGGGTAAAGAGCCGGCATGAAATGTGGAGTTCCCGGTATCCTGCCCGCCGAATTTCAACAGGAAAAATATTGCGGTTCATCCTCGCAGCAGATGCAACCATTGTTTGGTCCGTCGACCACTGGGCAACATCCGGGAGGCTGAATGCCGTGCATTTGAGCGACCTGAATCTCTGGTTCGCCGATCTTCCTAGCGAGAACCTTGCAGATGGCTCAACAATCGAGTTCACTTTTTTCTGGAAAGACTCCCAGCGCTGGGCAGGAAAGAATTACTTGATCACGGTGCAAGGCACGGAACATGCGGCAGCGCCCGACCCCCCGTCCAAAGAATGAACGACGCCGACTTTCACTTAGCGGCCGCGATCACTCTCCTTATATAAGAACTAATCCTCTTTTCATCCTTCCGAACGATACTCGTTTAAGCAAATCATTAGTAGTCTATTGCATGTATAGAGTCAGGTGAATCAAATTACCGGGCTGAACTCCCGTCGGGGAGTAATGGTTGATCACATCTGCAAGAAGAGCTCTCGTCGGCAGGTCCCACGCGTCTCCATCAATCCTCGGAAGAGTGCCGGCGGAGCGTTAAAATCACAGACCACAATTTTTCCGGAGGAGCGCATTTGAGTACGCGAAAATTGATCGACACAAACCTGGAATCGTTAATCGAAATGCTTGCAAGCGACGACGGTGCGATTCGCACCAGGGCAAGAAAAGCCTTAACCCTCCTCGGGAAGCCCGCAGTCACACCGCTTGGCCAGATCTTGAAGAACTCCAGGGTGGAACACGTCCGATGGGAAGCCGTGAAAACGCTCGGAGCGATCGGCGATGCAAGAGCGATACCCCGATTGGTAGAAGCCCTCGAAGACAAAGATCCGGACGTTGCATGGCTTGCCGCCGACGCACTGAGGCAGTTCAAGAAAACAGCCTGGCCACCTATTCTACGACTCCTGATCAAAAATGGAGCAGAATCTACTTTGCTGCGTCAAAGCGCTCACCATGTTTTGCGGAACCAAAAAGCTGACGGGTTCAACGATCTGCTCGCGGCGCTGAGGAAGGATCTTGAATCCAACACGGTTCAAGAATCGACCCCTGTTGCGGCGT
This sequence comes from uncultured Chitinophagaceae bacterium, assembly GCA_964384415.1. GTDB lineage: Bacteria > Bacteroidota > Ignavibacteria > UBA10030 > UBA8401 > JAGVPT01. The sequence goes on from CAYLMV010000027.1 coordinate 28,466, forward strand.
ACGAAATCCTCAAACACATGAAAGCAAAACCATGAACCGGCACAATATTTCTTTGGGAAAAATCTTAGGAATCAAGATAGGATTAGATTATTCCTGGTTCCTCGTCTTCGGGCTCCTCACCTGGATGCTGGCGCGCAATTACTACCCGACAGAGTTCAAAGAATGGTCGTCTATGCTGTACTGGAGCATGGGTGCAGCGACGGCAATTATGCTTTTCGTGAGTGTTTTGCTCCATGAACTTGGCCACTCTGTGGTAGCGCTGCGATACAAAATTCCGGTGCGCAGCATTACACTCTTCCTTTTCGGCGGCGTTGCTCAGATTGGCGCGGAATCTCCCAGCCCCATCGCCGAATTTCTCATCGCGATCGCGGGCCCCCTTGTGAGTTTGGCGCTCGCGATCTTGTTCATCCTCGTGCAGCCCCTTCTCGCGGGGATCGAACCTCTCATGGGGCTGGCGAAGTATCTTGCCTACATCAACCTCGCTTTAGTGCTGTTTAACCTCATTCCCGGATACCCGCTTGACGGCGGCCGCGTGTTCCGGGCTATCGTTTGGTCGATCACAGGCAGCATGCGCCGCGCGACTATTATCGCGGCAAATGTCGGACGATTCTTTGCGTTCATCCTTATCTTCATCGGCATTTGGCAGATGTTCACCGGCAACTTCAGCAATGGAGTCTGGATCGCGTTCATCGGCTGGTTCCTTGACAACGCAGCGACCTCACAGGTGCAGCAAATGATGTTTCAGGGTCTTCTCGCCGGTCATAAAGTCTCGCAGGCAATGAGCACGCACTGCGCAGCCGTCTCCGCCGATTTGACACTCCAGGAATTGGTCGACGAGCACATTCTCACGAGCGGTCAACGCTCTTTTCTTGTCAAACGCGGTGAGGATACGGTTGGGTTGATGACACTACATCGTCTGAAGGAGGTTCCGCGAAGCGAGTGGGTGAGGACAAGCGCAGCCCAGGTGATGCTGCCATTCGACAAGCTCAAGCGTGTCGGCCCCGATACAGATTTATCAGCCGCATTGCAGGAGATGGACCGCGACGGAGTAAACCAGCTGCCCGTTACCAAAGGTCAAGAAGTTCTCGGTATGTTGAGCCGGGAGGATGTCATAACTTTTCTGACCACAATCCAGGAATTAGAAAGCTCAAGAGGCTGAGAACCATGATTCTCGCTTTGATCTACCTCCTTTTGCTTCCAACGAATTGCACTCAGGATTTTTCATTTCCGGGGGCTTCAAATGAGAAGATCTGGGTTGTAGAGCATGTCGGGGGAACCTGCCACTATTTCAAATTGATCCAAATCAATTATTCAGACTCGTCGATCACAGGCGTCGAATCAAAGGTACTGGAAGATATGCAAACCGATTCCTTTATCAATTCCTTCGCGGGATCCCGCCACATTTCAACGCTTGAATTGACTAGAGTGGGTGATCATCTGACTCCCATTCCGCAAATGAACTTCACCCTTCAACAGCCGGGTGCTGATAGCAGCCTGTTGGCAAAGAACTTCAGAGATGGGGTCCGGATAAATCCCCCTTCAATTGTAGCGCCCATATTCGCGGGCGTTCATGCGCAGCTTCTGTACCAGTACGACGCTGGTTTGTACGTCAACTATCAAATTGACCGGGCATATCTCGTGCCCGACAATAATATCGTGATCGTGTTCACGCATAATCCATTGTTGACAGCCGGCGGCGATACCATGAACGGGTTCATGATTTTTCTCATTCATCAATAAGCTTCGTTATTCGGCGCGGCGGCCGTAAACGGTTCGATCCAACCTCGCGCTCTTCCTGGATTGTCATTCGGTGGAGCGGTTGATGATCCACCACTATCGTTAGTCCATTGTCACCAGGAACTCCGCCAATTCCCTCGTCCCGCTCCTGACTTTCATCTTCTCGATATTCTGTCGATATCGTTGGTATCGAACTTCGTCGGAAACAAGTTCTCGCACGATGTTCGGGAGTTTCCCGATATTGCGCTCAAAAATGCCAAGTTCATTGTCGCGCACGAATTCCATGTTTCCCAATTCCTGTTCCCAAATATAATCATTGATGACGGGAATTTTCTTCATCATGAGTATTTCCATGATCGTCGATGCGCCGCACTTCGTGATCACGACATCCGCAGCATTGAGAAGTTCATACACAAAATCGACGAACGCAAACGCCTTGAGTGATGGATATTGCCGCTCCAATTCGAGGGCGGCGGCATAAAGCCTTTTATTTTTGCCGCAGACGATGGCGATATCGACATCGAGGGAGGCATGCAATAAATGTTGAAGAATGCGCTTTCCGTTCGGGATTCCGTCTCCTCCGCCAATAATGAGCACACATTTCTTGCCGGGTCTCAGTCCAATTTTTTGTTTAAAGAGGGTTATTTCTGCCGCTGGAAGAGTCACGGCAAATTTCCCGTCGATAATGAATGGAAAAACGTGAATCTTGGATTCGGGAATTTGCCGTCTCTCAATGCAGTATCTCTTCACCCGTTCGCTAAATACGATATACCGCTGTTGCGGTCGTTGGAACCAGAGAGGATGAGCCGTAAACGGATCGGTGACCGCTGTGACGACGGGAATATCGTACCGCAACTCATCCAGAATATCGAGCACCGGTGCGATGAGGAAGAAATGAAAAATGACAATCTTTGCGGGTCTCCCTTCTTCAATCCTTTTCCTGAGGTACGGTTTGATGAACATATTGGCAATCGCTACGTTGAGGTAGCCGATCGGGGGGAATTTGTTGGTCGCGTAGAGAAATTCGTAATACCATTTCGCGCGGGCCTGGAGGAGCCGATACCCTTTTTCAATGAGGGAACGCGGCAGCGATTTTGCGTCCGTAAGCCCATCGATAAGCACCGGTTCAATGGCGTCTCCGTGGTTGGCAGAAAGGTATTGCGCAAGCGCGCGGGCGGGAGCTAAATGTCCCTCGCCGGTCTTTAAATAGAGAAGAAAATAGCGTTCTTTGTGATTTGCCATAGGTGTGCCGAGGTAAAGTGACTGCGCGTCCAATGATGCGCGGGGGAAGGAGAGATCTTACCGCTCCAGCGGCGAGTTGCTTCTTGTCATCTTGCCTGTTTCAAGGACTTCCATGATTTTCGTCGTGCCCAATTTTCGCGCCTTCAAAAATCCGGACCATGCCATGTCTGCTATGTGCCCGTCGTTTAACATTTCGAACAGCCACTGATGCGTATAATCGGGATCTTTCTGCGCCACGGCCGCGTGGATTTCGTAGAGCCATTGGCGGTTGAAGCGTTCCTGCGAACCGATGGACGGGGTCATAATGATGGGGATGCCGAGTCCCGCATAGAATGAGAGCTCGCTCGGTTTGGTCCACAAGATATCGGTCTCGCGCATCAACCCGTTAAACTGCTGGAAATATTCACCGAGCGTTTCTGCATACATCACGCGGATGTTGTCTGATCCGATCGCATCTTTGATGCCGCGGAAATAGGCGAAAACTTCCGGCCGGATGCCGGCGACGAGATTCAAACGGAGCGTGCCGTCGCGGATTTTATCTTTCACACTCATGGCAATCCGTCCGCCGATTTCTTTTTGCGCTCCCGCTCCGCCGACCGCATAGGTGATGGTGAGCGCGCGTTCGGCGCGGAACACACAATTCTTCTTGCCGAGAAAATGTTCCACGCTTTGGCGGTGATTCGTCCAGAACCTGTTGTTCGGATCAAGGTAGCTCAGCCGTTGGCCGAGATCGGACTTCACCGTCGCGAGGTTCTTTCCAAGAAGGTCGAGCGGGAGAGGAAATCCAGTCAGAAATATTCTTTCTTCCGGCACGCCGTACGAGCGCAGCCGCAGGGCTGCCTTCCCGCATGGCACGAAATAGTTGATGCGGCTTTCCCACGGTTGCTTGGCGACCCATACCCGGTTAATATCGGCGTCACAAATAATGCAATAGACCGGTTCGTATCCGTTCATGTCCGCCGCGATGGACGGCGCATAGAACGATGTGATCAGCGGCAGGTGCTTCGTGGAAATCTTCGCCATCATCCCGTTGCATAATCCATTTTTAATGCTGGTTTCCAGCAAATCGACCTGGTATGTGCTGCGGGAAAGATTCCGCATCGGGTAGAACTCGGGGATGTGCATCATGGTGTCGAACATTGCAAAGATCGGTTTGCCGATCAACGGAATACCCCGGGCGCGGGAGAGAGTCTCATACGTATTCAGCAGGCGTTTCCATGACTTCTGTTCTTTCGTGCTCGATCCGTCGTTCTTGCCGACGGTGATGAGCCCCTCTTCGGAAATGCTTTTCAACGGGAAAACAGCCCGCTGGTGGCCGTACCCCATGTCGGCCGAGACAACCCACGCTGAAATATGTCTTGGTTGTTTGGCGCGTTGTTTTTTGGACTTCACCATACAAAAAGATACGCATTATTTTGAAGGAAATCCCGCAAAGGCCTGGTAATGCCGCATTTTGGATGCCAGCCAGAAGCGTGCGGGCATGAGGAACCGCAGTGTGTGCGTCATTCCCTCAACGAGGTCGTAGACCGAGCGTTTTTATTGGGAATCCGTACATACCGCAAATCAAAATATTCTAAATCATCTTCCCGCCTGACCGGAGAATTGCCTATGCCCCGAAGCTTCTCCAGCCCTCATGAACAGCAGATCTCTTCCTGGAAGGATTAACTCCTTTATCATCCTTTTAGCCGATTCATTCCAACGTTCTTCTCGGCATACTTATATACGAATGGTGCGCTCCCACGAATCCGGGAAGACATCTGCGGCACTTCTGGCTGCAGGATTCTTGCGTCCGGATTGCAGGCCAACGCGTGTTCTGTTCCCCTGCTTCTTGTGAGCAGCTTCAGAGTTTTTCGTGTTGAGCGCTCTACGTTAGACCGGCTGCATCTTTGTTGAGATTTTTGAGGCGCTCATGAATTCTTCTTCACAAGAGTCCAATGTCCTTGTTCGAATTATCAAAACAAGTTTCATCAAAGAACTATTTCTCAAATAAATAAGAGGAACTGCGTCATGGGAAAAGGCCAAAACACGAAAAGAGATTCAAAAAAAGAACCGACAAAAACGATGAAAGAAAAAAAAGCGGCGAAGCGGGATAAGAAGAACGAAAAAGTGAACGGCGTAACGGTTATTCAATAGTCGGATTCGTCTTTGTCCAACTTCGGCCCTCCCCGATAGCGGAATTGCGTTAAGTCGGGACGATGCGTAACATCGATTGGCTGAAGTATCATAAATTTTTACACGATCATCACCATGGACACCATTGTGCTGCAACCTCCAAAAAAAGACCTTGGTACGGCGATCACGCAGGAAGAGTTTCTGGAAGTCCCTGCCGATTCAATGTTTCGAAGGTTCTTTTTGGAGGTGACTTCGCTTACACTATTCACCCTCCGCTTCTTCAGAGAGCTATTGAAGCCTCCATACGAGTTCAACGAACTGATGAAGCAATCCTATCTTATCGGCTACAAGTCTCTTCCCTTAGTGGGGATCACAGCTTTCATCATGGGTCTCGTGCTCACGATCGAGTCAAGACCGACATTGGCAAATTTTGGAGCTGAGTCGTGGCTGCCCGCGATGGTCGCGATATCGATCATCCGGGAAATGGGACCGGCTATCACGGCATTGATCTTTGCCGGGAAAGTTGGATCTGGCATCGGCGCAGAGCTCGCGTCCATGAACGTCACAGAACAGATCGATGCGATGCAGGTGTCTGGGACTAATCCCTTTAAATATCTCGTTGTCACCAGGGTGCTCGCCGCGACATTGATGCTTCCGCTGTTGGTAATTTTCTCAGACGCGATCGGCATGATGGGCTCGTTTGTCGGAGTAAACCTTAAGGGAACTACCACCGCTCACTTATTCTGGTCGCAGGTTTTTCAGACCCTCCAATTTGCAGATCTTATTCCGGCCTTCATCAAGACCTTCTTTTTCGGATTTGCGGTCGGGATTATCGGGAGCTACAAAGGATTCTATTCGAACAAGGGGACTGAGGGAGTCGGTAAGGCGGCAAATTCGGCCGTTGTCTTTGCGTCGTTGATGGTCTTTATCATTGATATGGTCGCAGTTCAAATTACAAGCCTGTTTCAAAACTAAATTGCGTGTTGCCAATGACGACTGTCGCATCTGCTTCATTGAATACCGGGCAACACAACGGTCCAAACGGCCTTCCCGTTGTGGAGATGGAACATCTCAAGAAATCATTCGGCAGCAATTACGTGTTGCGGGATCTCAGCCTCGTCGTCAAAAAAGGGGAGAACGTCGTCATCCTTGGACAATCAGGGACCGGTAAATCGGTCCTCATTAAAAGTATCGTTGGATTGGTCGACCTCGATGAAGGGAAGCTTGTCATCCTTGGACAGAATACTGCCGAACTCACAGATACTGAACTGCTCGATTTACGCAAAAAGATAGGATTCCTCTTCCAGAGCGGTGCGCTGTATGATTCCATGACGGTGAGAGAGAATCTTGAATTCCCCCTTCGAAGGCAGGTACATTCAATACCGAAAGAAGAAATGGATGCGCTCGTTGCCGAAGCATTGGGCAACGTTGGACTCGCTGACGCAATTGAGATGAAGCCCTCTGAACTTTCCGGCGGCATGAGGAAAAGACTTGGCTTAGCCCGTACCCTGATTCTGAAACCTGAGATCATGTTGTACGACGAGCCAACCACCGGTTTGGATCCCATAACATCGAGAGAAATAAGCAACCTCATCCTCGAGGTGCAGCAAAAATACGACACATCGTCCATCATCATCACACACGATATCGAGTGCGCAGAACTCACTGCGAATAGGATCATCGTCATGAAAGATGGAACATGCGCAGCCGAAGGTTCATACGCCGAACTGACGAATTCGCCGGACGCATGGATACGATCCTTCTTTGAATAGAACATCGGACAAACCATACCAGTAGTCATATGAAAAAAGAGACAAGCAATAAACTGAGGCTCGGAATATTCATTACGCTCGGAATTACGCTCTTCATTCTCGCCATTTATCTTGTTGGAGAGCGTCAGCAATTGTTCAGGAGGACATTTATGGTGAGTGGAGTCTTCAGGGATGTTTCAGGGCTTCAGGCCGGGAACAACGTGCGTCTGTCGGGCATCAATGTGGGGACGGTCAATAATATCACCATCATCAGCGATACATCGGTGCGGGTGGAGATACTGATAGACGAGAGCACCCGCCGGTTCATAAGGAAGGATGCAGTCGCGGGGATCGGATCCGAGGGGCTTATGGGAAACAGAGTCATCATCATCAATCCGGGAACCGGAGGGAAGAAAGAAATAGAAAACGATGATACCGTGCAGACGATCCAGCCGACTGACATGGACGCCATTATGGCATCGGTGAGAACTACAATTGAAAATACTTCCAATATCACCGGTGCGCTGGCAAAGATTACGAACAGTATTCAATCGGGAAAAGGGACCATTGGAAGGCTTTTAATGGATCAATCCCTTGCAAAGAATTTTGATTCCTCCATTGTCAATCTCAAACTCGGTTCAGCGGGATTGAAGAATATGATGGATTCCACCAAGAACAATTTCGCGAAGAATTTTGATACGACGTTTGCCAATCTGAAAGAAGGATCTGCAGGATTCAAGGAAGTGATGGCGAAGGCAAGAAAAAGCTGGCTGCTGTGGGGTTTTTAAATTCGAAGGGTGTTCAACGGCATTGGCGGTTTGGATTAATAGAATTATGGAGGCGCTGTTTTGAGACAATCCAGTTTCATCGTTGTTGTATTGTGTTTGTTGTTGGCCGCGCAGGAATCGCACGCTCAAGCGAGCGGATTCGGAATCGGCTTGAGTACGGGTGAGGCCACGGGCATCAGTGCAAAAGTATGGATGTCCACTGTCAATGCGGTTGACTTTGGCGTCGGATGGTCGATTGTGAATGATAAAACCGGGAGCAATCTTGGATTCCACGGCGTCGGAAGCCGGGTTCACAGTCATATGGATTATTTGTGGCATCTGTTCGGCGCCATCGACTCACCGGAGCAGTTTCCAATATACTACGGCATCGGCTGGCGGGTGAACAGCGGAGGCGGATATGACCCCACTGTGGCATTTCGGGCAGTGCTCGGTGTCGAATGGATTCCGCACACTGCTCCGATTGACGTGTTCTTTGAGCTTACCCCTTCAGTCCAGTTGACCTCCGCGAACGACGTCGGCGTCAGCGTAGGTTTGGGAGCGCGGTACTACTTTTAATCCTGCCGCATCCGCGCAACGCCGTTTGACACATATTCAAACGCCTTGCCATACCTTCGGAGAGAATACCTCATTGCCGCTGCAATGGACCGATGCATAACATCATCTTCGCCGCACCATTGAACAACACGACCGAATCGGGATCAGAATGAAACTTTCGCAATTTTTGAATGCGTCTTCGGCCAAACATGGCCGTGCGTTTATGGAGGGGGCGATGGCGTTTGTTGCGCTGGATCGGCCGCTGGACCAGGTGATCCGACATATGTCCGCCCTCGGTCCGCATCATCCGGGCGAAGCAAGTCCCTGGTCTCATTGCTTTCTCATTGCGGAAGAATTCCACGGTTTGAAGACGAAAATACTCGATTGTTCAATTCGTGACAGCCGGAACAGGATACTCTGGGACTCGACATTGGAGGAAGACATTGATGTCTTGGCCAATGGGATTCGGGGCCGCGAAGGAAGAATCTACAGCGGTCATGTCTCGGATTATGATCATGAAAAAGTCCAGGATTGTGGATTGTATTTTCTTCCGGAGCTCAATGCAATGGAACGCCATAAGATCGTAAGGGTTGCCGCCAATCTGCAGAGGAGGGGGTACAGGTATGATCTTCCGGGATTGGTGCGGGAATTGGTGAGACTTCTTATCGGAGTCACCTGGAAGCCGGGAAAAAGGAGACTGCTTTTCTGCAGCGCCTTCCTCGCAACGGTGTACAGAACCAGTCTCGGGAAGAAATGGGATATCGCGCGGGGCATCGCTTCTGTCGATATTACGCCGGACGAAATTTGGTACTCGGGAGTCGGAGCACGGGAACAATCATTGCCCGCTCAGAATTGAATCGTGGCCGTTCTGTGAACGTCGGTCTCAGTGAGAAGTAGAAAAGGCAGATGCTTAGTCAGTCCCGCGTTCTTTTCTCTTCTCTCTTATCTCTTCTCTCTTAAACAAGTGTCTCCCACGCAATTTTTCCCGACCTCTTTGCTGTTCGTCCACTATAAGACACCTTTCGTATTGAATCGGGCTGCGTCCTCCCAAGCTGTACGGAACAATGGACTTTGATTTACCTTGCTCTCCGTTACGTAAATCTGGTTGTTTCTTCAATGCAGGTATCAAAAAAAACAGCAAAAAAAAGCTTGACAATCATTACACCTTATGGTATAATGTTGTCATGGATCAACTGAGCAATATTTTAACAGCTCTTTCACACCCGACGCGACGAGCCATTATTGGGCGGCTGGCAAAGGGACCTGCTCGATTCCTGGAAGTCGCAAAGCCCTTCGACACGGCCCTAAACGCGGTGACGAAGCATCTCAAGCTGCTCGAACGAGCCGGACTCATCGAACGAAGGAAAAATGGGCGCGAAGTTATCATCTCCTTTCGAGGCGAGCCTCTTCGCGAGGTTGGTGAATTGGTGCACCTGTATGAGCGATTTTGGAATGAACGCCTCGATCAATTCGAGCAGTATTTTAAGGACAAGAAAGAGAGAAGCCTTCAGCCCCACGTAACTATCAATACAAAACAACCACGTATAAAGGAGAAGAGACATGGCAAATCCCAAAAAAACGATAGAGTTTAAGATTGAGCGGACAATTCCGGCTCCCGCAGGCGAAGTGTTCGACGGGTGGCTGAATCCGAAGATCCCTGGCAATCCCTGGAACATGGCTGATAAGCTGCTCTTAAATCCCAAAGTAGATGGGTTCTTTTATTGGCTGACTGGTGGAACTCCCCATTACGGAAGGTTTACTGAGGTAGAGCGACCGGCCCGAATTCAGCATACCTGGATGTCACCCAACACTTTAGGAGAAGAGTCGACGGTGACCGTAACGTTTCAGAAAAAAGGAGAAAGCACCCTGATGACTCTCGTGCATTCCGATCTTCCCGATGATGAGAAGGCAAGGTCGCACGAAAAGGGATGGAACTTCTTCTTAGGAAAATTCTCTGAAGGATTTGGAGATGCTTCTAAAAAGAAAGAGTAGTTCTGGCTGTTCACATGTCAAGCATGTGTATGGTGTGAACCTGATGACGAATCTGGAGGATGAAAATGCAAGACTCACAGGCCGTAAAAATAGCGCTGGCCCATATAGACGCTTGGAGTCATCATGACTGGGATAAGACAAAAGAACTGCTCGCACCTAATGTGCACGCTTTGGTAACGAGTACGATGCCCAATTTCGGCGGCGGCGAAATAACAGGCATCGACAACTACATGGCGCGCAAGGTAAAAGCGGCTCAACTCATAGAGCCTGGCAGCGTTCAGGTGATCGGAACAATTGGGGATGAAAGTAATGCACTGACCCTGGTCACTTTCAGAATAGGCATGGGGCCCGGCGGGTCAATGGTGACCATGGCGAGATCATGTCTCTATTTGCTTGATGAGGGCAAGAAGATCAAAGAGGAACGAGATTCATTCTTCTTACTATCACAACAACTTTAACAAATGCTTAAGACAAAGAGGGATCATGGCAAAGGTAATTTTTGGAAATCATTCTTCTGTTATCGTTCCGATGAAAGACCGGGAGAGCATTCGGAAATTCTATTGTGATGTCCTTGGCGGCACAATCACGAAAGAGGAGGATGAAAGGGACATCCTACGGCTGGGAGACAACTTCATCTTGTTCCTTTATGGGGATGTTGCTGATGAGAGCGAGTTCTTACGAACTGCGCGTTCGATGTGGCTTGAAATCAAATCCGACAATGTGGAGGAAATGGCGCGGAAAATTCTAGATTTCGGTGTCTTGAAGCTTGATATACCGGCACCTCACCTTTTCTTTCAAGCCCCGGGGGGGCAATGCTGGCGGCTTGTCGGAATCAATGAAAACCTCTCCTCTGATGAGGGGATAGGAGAAGGCTCGAACGTGGAAAAGGTAAAAAAAGCAGTCAAAAGAAAGGAATAGAAAACATTATCAACCAAAATTCTCTATCACGAAGGAAGGTCTTTGATAAGATCGTTGCAATTCCTCATTGAATCCAGCAACCACTTGGAACATTCGAATTAAGTAGCGATTGTGTGTCCCCAACGGGAGCCGAGAAAAAGGAACACACACAATGTCTTCACTTCTCGAAGTTTCCGAATATCCGTATTGATCCAGTATCGTAATCGCAACTGAAATCGCAATTCGCTTTCGCGATACCACTCAACGAGTTACGAGTGGCAGTTACGATTACGATTCATTTTAGAGCGTCGTACAAAAATTCAAAAGAGTTTCTTCGTTACCAGAAGACCCGAGCGTAAAATCGTAAGTGCGTAAATTTTATTCTTACTTCATCAAGATCATTTTTTTCGTCTCACGAAACCCTCCGGCCTGAAGCGCATACAAGTATATGCCGCTTGAGAATCGCGTCGCATCCCACTGCATCGAGTACCTTCCCGCGTCTTTCTTCTTGTTTACCAAGACCGCAATTTCCCGGCCGAGTACGTCGTACACCCTCAGGCTCACGTAACTGTTTACTGATAACTAATAACTGTCGTCGGGTTGTAGGGGCTGGGATAGTTTTGTAAGAGCGCGAACTCCCTTGGGATGTCAGATCCCGTACCCGCCACGCCGTCGGTTACACCGGTTGTGAATCTTGCCGTGGCCGAAAATGGACTCTCCCAGGCGATATCAATCGCACTGACACGCCAATAGTGCAATTGCGCTCGCCCAGAGTGACGAAGACAGTTTCAGCGCGGTATCTGCCACCACAGTGTCTCCTTCCAACGATAGGAATAGGTTGTCGTACGCGATCTGAATATGATACGCTGCCGCAAATCGTGAAGAATGCCAGAGAAAGGTAGTTCTTCGTGGTACATCCGACAGCGATGCGGGAAAGAGAAGCTGTGGAGCGAGCAGCGGTTCATGGAGATAACTAAGGACAATGATGTCATCGATGTAGAACCCGACGAATTGTGTGGAGTTGTCGCTTGTGAAGCGGAATCGAACTTGTATCGTTTCGCCAGCATATGCACTGAGGTCCATCACCTCTTCCATCCACTCGTATTTGTACCCATTAAGAACCGCCTCACCGGAACCCTCTTCCACGCGAAAGAACTAATCGGACTTGTGGACTTCCGCCCCGATCTCTTCCCCGGGCTTTAACGCCATAACGACGAGCTGACATTGTTTTGTCGTGTAAAGAACCCTGCGAAAATCAATATTTTTGATTGCGATACCTTGATGTCTTACACATATCCTTTCATAACAATTCCTTTTTTGTTCTTGTTAAGTGATTTTCCTGTCCCGTGTCCGTTCCCCCCGAAACTCTGGGCTAATAGAGGGGTTATTCCCAGAAACATTGCAATCGTGACACATCCCAAAATTCTCTTCATAAGATATTCCCCCGTTGAAAAAAAATATTTATACGATTAACCTCAACCTCCAAGGGTGACATCCTGATCATTGTACCAATTCAGCG
>CAYLMV010000028.1:0-28305 GCA_964384415.1 uncultured Chitinophagaceae bacterium
TCGCCTGACTTCTCAACTCCGACGATGTTGGCGTTAAAATTCTGCAGAACCTGAGCTCCCGTGATTGCGCCCACACTGAGCACCGCCACGAGAATGAGTAATGCTTTTTTCATTGTTCCTCCGATGATTGAGATGTCTGTCTTCAAATAAATGGGAGTATCAGTGGTTGCTTTACAAATATCGTAATCGAGATCTGGGGAAACGGGTGAAGCATGAACAAATGTGCAGAAACCGGTACCCCAAAAAGAACTGCAGGATTCAGAGTCAAACTTGTCGTTACCCTGACAGTGGCGAAACTTAGTTCACCAATAACAATCTTGTCTGGCTTTCCGGTCGCCTCCTTTCCAGAAATCGTTGTTGATTCGCAGACGTGCTGCTGCAAAGATATTGGGGATTCAACTCTTGGGATTATCAAGGGACGTCGGTAGAGATGTGCGAGTCCTGGACTTCTCACGGTCCATCACTCGCCTGAACATCGGTTTGTTGCAGCTGAACTAACTTACCCCGGAATTACTCTCGAAATTGCTGCCGATCTGGGACATCTACCCCGCGATTTCACTGTGGTTTGGTTGGAATTGAGGGGCCGGTAAACAGCAAATTGAGAGTTTCAACACTTGAATTGTCGAGCGATCAGCTGCCTAAATTGAGTCCGTTGACTTTTGCAAACGTTTGCAGTAAATTGAACAAACAGAGAACTAGTTGAATGTCTGTGGAAAAGTTAGAACTTTAACAGCAAAAGTCAAGTCTTTTTTTGCTTCCAAAACGGGGCGTCCGGAGGCCAAACGACTAAATTGACCAATTGTGCTCCCTCTCGACCGCCTTTTGGCGGAAAGTCCATTAGCAGCTAAGGCGCACATGTCGCTTCTTCTTCCAGCGCCGGGTTTCACCGTCCAGCTTTGGGGTCTCTGAGCGAACTTCAAACCTCGCAGTCCCCTCCAAATCCTCTTCTATATATAGGTGCTCGGCACAGGGACTGGAGAAGATGACAACGTTTCAATACACTTCGCCAGCTCAGTTTTCTTGGCGAGACAATCCTCTCGCGCCGCCTGCTTCAATAGCCCTTCTGGCCAGCACACCAAGCACTTTCCTGCGGCTGATTGCCGAGCTTCACTCAGATGATAGAACGCAATCCCGCGGACATATTCACAGATCTGTTAGCCGAGACACAATCCTCAATAGCTAATCCTGGCCAGACATTGATGAATCGCCATCCGGAACCATGAACGCGACGAAGAATCGTATCGAAAACAAGAAAGCCCTGCCAAACTCCAGGAAGCTCCTCTTTTGGGGATTGACAGCGCTCTTGCCCTTCGCCCTCTTTGCCTCCCTCGAACTCGCCCTGCGTTGGCTCGATTATGGAACCGACATCTCGCTCTTCAAAAAGGAGACCATCAGAGGCGAGATATTTCTGCGAATGAACCATGACGTAAAGTTTCGATATTTTGGAAACTCCCGTTTTGCTCCTTCTACTTCGCCGGACTATTTCAGAGCCAGGAAACCAATCGGGACGTATCGCATCTTTGTTCTCGGGGGCTCGACCACCGTCGGATTCCCGTACTATTATAACGGGGCATTCTCCGCATTCCTGAAGCAGAGACTAGAAACTCTCTTTCCGCAGAGGGATGTGGAAGTCATCAACCTCGGCATGACCGCCACGAACAGTTACACTGCGCTCGACATCGGCAGTGAACTCGCCGGGTACCAGCCGGATCTGATCATCGATTACGACGGTCACAACGAGTTCTACGGTGCGCTCGGCGCCGCTTCAAACCAGACCGCGGGTTCATTCCGTTTTGTTACGCTCCTGATGCTTCGGGCAGTTCATCTCAAAACGTTTCAGCTCATTGGCAGCACAATCGAGAAGATCTCGGGATTCTTCACGAGTGGTAACGAATTCCCCGCCCGCGGAACCGAAATGGAAACGCTGGCGAAAGGACGGTACGTCCGGTACGGCAGCCGGCTTCATCAGTCGGCCTGCTCGATCTTCCGGGACAACATCAATGATCTGGCGGAATACTGCCGGTCGGCTCATGTGCCGATAATCTTCGGCACTCAGGTTTCGAACCTTCGCCAACAGCCTCCGTTTATTTCCGAGCACGCGCCGGAAATGAGCGAAGCCCGGATCAGGGAGTTTCAACGTCACTTCGACGATGGAACGCAATTCCTGGCGAAAAACATGGAGGACTCTGCGGAAGCTGCTTATCAGTCGGCTATCGATTGCGATTCTCTCTTTGCCGACGCACACTATCGCCTGGCACAATGCCTCGATCGGCAGCAGCGGTTCCGCGAGGCGTTGCACGAGTATATTCTTGCAAGGGATTTCGATGAGCTCCGATTCCGGACCGACACGAAATTCAACGATCTGATCCGTTCGATGAGCGGCGGATGTTACGTGGCGGATATTGAACGAGAATTCAAATCGGATTCGCCCGATTCGCTGATCGGCTTTAACCTCATCACCGAGCACCTTCATCCGAACGCACGTGGATATTTTCTCATCGCAAAGGAATATGTCCGCGTGATGCGAGACGGCGGGCTCTTCGCTTCCCGGGAAGAATGGCAGACTGCAGACACCGTGAGCGACGAAGCACTTTGGGATAAACGCGTCATCACAGATCTCGACGAACGAATGGCAAGCCATCACACGAAGATTCTCACTTCCGGCTGGCCTTTCAGCGAAAATGAAAGAACTGCTTTGCCGGTTCCCGGCGGCGACACGCTCAACGGTATTGCCGACGATGCGGCTGCGGGCCGGCTCGATTGGCGGCAAGCTCACGCCAAAGCAATCGCCTTCTATCAACGGCGGGGCGATTGGAATCTGGTGGAGCAGGAAGAGAGGGCGCTTGTGAGCGAAATCCCGCTGGACCTGGAGCTTTACATGGACCTCGCCCGCGTCGAATTTCGCCTGCGCCGTTTTGACGAGATGGCCGCCGTTCTTCGCCGCTCCCTCAAAATTTATCCCACAATTCAGGCTTGCCGGACTTTGGGGGATGTCTTGATGCAAAAAGGAGACGCGGCCGGCGCAGTGGTATTTTACGAGAAAGCCGACGGTTTCGCGCAGAGCCAGAAAGAAAAACTTCAGAATGGATATGCACTCGGCTTTGCGTATGCAAGGGCCGCTGAACTCCAAAAAGCAAAAGCACGCCTTGAGGAGTTGCTAAAGGAGGCGCCGGATTTTCTGCCTGCGCGCCAGCTTCTGGAGGAAGTGAACAGAGGGTTACAAAAAACTGCAAAGATCAGGTGATTCATCCGATTTGATCAAACACGAAGCTTTCTCAAAAAGGAATGCTTGCTACAATGCGGTTGTGTCTGTCATGCCAAAATAAAAGGATGGATTCTCCCGAAGGTCCAAAGGACCTCTTAGGAGGATGTTGTCGGCATTCACTTCGTCCCGCGAAAACGGGAGTCCGTTTCCCGAAGGGATCCCTTTGGGACAGAATGACCGTATAAGTGTTCTTAAATAGATTCTTGAAAATAGAGGTTACTCATTATGCTTATCAGAAGACCAGGATGCGTGCCGGCACGAAACACTATAGCCATTATGATTCTTCTCGCCTCGCTGCTTTTTCATAACTCGTCATTCGCACAATCGGGATATACCTGGAGGAGTGTCATTGCCGGCGGGGGCGGCTTTATCCCGGGGATTATTTATCATCCCGCAGCAAAGGGTCTCGCGTACGCCCGCACGGACATGGGAGGCGCCTACAGGTGGGACAATTCCACGGGTAGTTGGATCCCATTGACGGATATGATGGACAGAACAAATTCAGATTACATGGGTATCCTCTCCATCGCGGTCGACCCTGCGGATACAAATCGCCTTTACATGGAGTGCGGAAAGTACACGCAATCGTGGGCCGGAACTGGCGCCGTTCTTTCTTCCACCAATCGGGGAAATTCATGGACGATCAATCCTCTTGCGGCGAAAATCGGAGGGAACGAAGACGGGCGCGGCGCAGGCGAACGCCTTCAGGTTGATCCGAACGCGGATTCCATTCTGATCATGGCGACCACGGCGAATGGGCTGTGGAAATCGACAGACTTTGCCGCAACATGGACAAAGATGTCGTCGTTGGCGCCGGCGAATCTTAATTTCGTTCTCTTCGATCCGGCCAGTTCCTCTCCTGGAAATCCGACCCAGCGCATTTTTGCTGCGGCCGTGAATACTGCCGGACAAAGTTTGTACCGCAGCGATGACGGAGGCAGTTCATGGTCGCTCGTTCCGGGGCAGCCGACCGGAGCGATGGCGATAAGAGCCGTTATTTCCGATACGCTTCTCTATCTCACATTTGCAAACTATCAGGGTCCCAACAGCGCGACGGCCGGATCGGTATGGAGGTACGCAATTCCGGGAGGCGCGTGGACGAACATTTCTCCTTCATCGGGATCGTACGGCTTCAGCGGCATATCCCTGTATCCCGCGAACCCGAACATCATCGTCGTAAGTACGCTCGATCGCTGGTCGCCGATGGACGAAGTCTACATGTCCACCAACGCCGGTGCGACATGGACACCCCGGCTCACGATCGCGGCCTTGAATCATAGCTACGCGCCGTACACATCAACCATCACGCCCCACTGGCTTGGATGCGTTGCGATGGATCCCTTCGACTCGGGCAAAGTCATGTTTGGTACGGGATACGGAATATGGGCGTGCGACAATTTTACTTCAGCGGCGCCGGTCTGGTATTTCAAAGATCAGAATCTGGAAGAAACGGTGCCGATGCAGATCGTGAGCCCCCCGTTTGCGCCGCTCCTCTCCGCGATGGGCGACATCGACGGGTTCAAACACCTCGACGTTGATCTTTCACCGCCGAACAGGTACTCGCCCGCAAAAGGGACCACGTTGTCGATCGCCTTCGCAGGAAGAGTTCCGTCGAGAGTCGTGAAGGCGTTTAATTCGAAGCCGTACGGCGCGTATTCCACGGACGGCGGAAGCTCGTGGCGCGATTTCACCGCGGGGCGCGGAGGAGCCAGTTATCCGAGCGGAGCAACCGCCGGCGGCTCATGGGCGATCGCAATTTCTGCCGATGCAGGTTCCATCGTGTGGGGACCCACCGGAGCGGCGATGTCGTACTCCACAGACAATGGAAGAACATGGACGAAATGCGGAGGAGGCGTCCCGCTTCTCTCCCCCGTAGCAGACAGAGTGAACGGGAACAAGTTCTATGCTTATGCCGGCGGGTCGGGAGAGATGTGGGTCTCCCTGGACGAAGGCAAAACATTCAACGCGGGAGCATCAGGATTACCCGCAGTCAGTCAGGCCCAGGATGGAAATGTGACTGCGGTCCCAGGCTATGAGGGAGAGTTGATGATTTGCTGCGGAGCGGGAGGATTGTACCGCTCGGTGAACTCCGGAGCTTCCGCTTCGAAGATCAACAGCGTCTCGGCTGCCTATAGGATGGGGTTTGGAAAATCGAAGAACGCCGGCGATTATCCTGCTCTCTATTTACACGGAAGCGTGGGGGGCGTCTTAGGCATTTTCCGCTCGGACGATGCAGGCGTTTCATGGAACAGGATCAACGACGACATCCATCAATTCGGGTGGGTGCATCAGATAACGGGAGATCCGAGAATCTACGGAAGATGTTACCTCTCGGCTGAAGGACGAGGCATAGTATACGGCCAACCCGAAGCCGGCGATACGTCCGACAATCCGTCGAGCTTCAATTATGGTTTAAACGCAGGGGACAGCCTGAGAAAGTATTCACAGAAAATTACGTTGACGTGGTCAAGAGCTTCAGACCCTCAAGCGCGCTCCTTAACCTACGTCACTCATTTCTTTGGACCCGGCGTCGATACGTCGTTCATCAGCACGGACACCACGGTCACATTCAGCGCACCGGGCATTCAGCCTTTGTCTTCTTACATCGCTGCCGGCTGCGTGACAAATGGATTCGATACAACTGCGAGTTCGAACAGCATCACCTATCTCACGGCTTCATTATTGACGAAAGCCGTAGATCCGGCTCTCGCTCCCCCCGGAAGATTCGCCCTGAACCAGAACTATCCGAACCCATTTAATCCGAGCACGACTATTGGATTTGACATTCCAAGCCGATTGCACGTCACCCTGGCGCTCTTCGACATGCTCGGAAGACAAGTTCAGAGATTGGTGAACGACCAGACGTCGCCCGGACACCATCAGGTAACTTTCGATGGATCGAGACTGGCGAGTGGCGTCTATTTTTATAAACTTACGGCGGGACCATTCACCAGCACAAAAGAACTCATGCTGATAAAATAATTGCTGCGTCGAAACTCTCTGCTGCGCCAGGGAGCAAAGATATCTTGAAACCCGCCCAGACTGTTACTGACAAAAAACTCAGGATGACATATGAAACTCATTCCGTACAAAACCTCATTCCTATTTCTTCTCATACTCGGAATGTATACGGCAGATGCACAACAGTTGCGCTACGTGCAAGTCCAGACAGCCAACGGAATTCTTGAGGGAGTAGTCAGCCCGGATGGAAAGGTGCGGACTTTCAAAGGCATTCCCTACGCCGCACCGCCTGTCGGGCCGCTCCGGTGGAAGGCGCCGCAGCCGGTTACATCGTGGACCGGAGTTCGGCGGGCTGTCGATTATCCGATGCGTGCCATGCAGGGACTCATTTACGACGACATGGTTTTCCACGACAACGGACCGAGCGAAGACTGCCTGTACCTCAACTTATGGATGCCCGAAAACACCGGACAGGCGAAGCTGCCTGTGATGGTCTGGATTCACGGCGGAGGTTTTGCGGCCGGCTCTTCATCCGAACCGCGTCAGGACGCCGGAAATCTCTCCAAGAAAGGCGTGCTGGTGGTGAGCCTCAATTACAGGCTGGGAATCTTCGGTTTCTTCGCGCATCCCGAGCTCACGAAGGAATCCGGACATGATGCCTCGGGCAACTACGGGCTTCTGGACCAGGTCGCGGCTCTCCGGTGGGTCAGGCAAAACATCTCTGTCTTCGGCGGCGATCCCGACAATGTAACGATTTTCGGGGAGTCAGCCGGTTCAACTTCCGTCTGTGCCCTTATAGCGTCGCCTCTCGCTCGTGGCCTCTTTCGCCGTGCAATCGGGGAAAGCAGCGCTCTCTTCAGCGTCACTGAACCAACAAAAACACGTGCGGAGGCGGAAGAAATTGGAATAAAGTTTGCGGAGTCTGAGCTTGGTACATTGTCGCTTCAATCCCTTCGTGCATTGCCCGCAAACAAGATCCTCGCGG
This sequence comes from uncultured Chitinophagaceae bacterium, assembly GCA_964384415.1. Classification (GTDB taxonomy): domain Bacteria; phylum Bacteroidota; class Ignavibacteria; order UBA10030; family UBA8401; genus JAGVPT01. The sequence continues at coordinate 7,212 of CAYLMV010000028.1, forward strand.
CAGCGCTCAAACATCCTCATGAACTCTTCGCCCCGATCGTCGACGGATATTTTTTGCCTGCAGATTGTTCTTCGATCTATTCCGCCGGCAAGCAAAGCCAAGTTCCTCTTTTGGCTGGATGGAATAAAGACGAATCCGGTTACCGTTCCTTTCTAGGAGACAACGAGCCAACGGTTAATAATTTTGTGTCGATTCTCCGCAAACAATTCGGCAACGCTGCCGATACCCTGCTGAAACTGTATCCGGCATCGACGGATGGCGAAGCAAAACAGGCGGCACACGATTTCGCTGTCGATAAGTCGAACGGATATGAAGTATGGAAGTGGATGGAGATGCAATTGAAGACCGGAGAGTCGCCGGTCTACAGGTACGAATTTGATCAGACGCTCCCTTTGCCCGACGACGCAAAACCGGGGACGGAGGCGAGAGCTCCCCACGCCGGGGAAATCGAATACGTCTTCCAGGTGCTTTCATCGAAGAACCTCCCGTGGCGGCCGGACGATTATGCAGTCTCCGACGTCATCGCTTCCTATTGGACCAACTTCGCAAAGACGGGAGACCCGAACGGTCCCGGCCTTCCGCCGTGGCCCGCGTACGACGGAGATCATGGCTATCAGGTGATGCATCTGCAAATTAATTCCGTATCCGCTCCGGACAAACGCCGGGCGCGCTACGAATATCTCGACCGGCTGTATTCATCTGATTAGCTTTCCGCAGATTGTGAATTATCGGAAGCCGTCTCTATCGTGCCGCTCTGAGTCGGTTCGGCTTCACAAGAGCCCGCAGGAATTTAAAATCGTCAAAGAAATAATTTTTGCCCGTTTTCGTCCCGCAAAATTTTGCGCCAAAGTCTTATTAATTTGCGAGATTAAATTTAAGAGTTGCGCGCTTGAGTTTTGAAAAGCATTTCTCGATATTCGAACGTCGACTGAGGTAGAATCTTCAAACAAATGTCGTCGTCCCTTCCGGAAATCAATCTGCTTTCAGTCTCTTCGATATTGGGGAAATATATGGAACCTGGAACTCGATTCAGAAAACGTCGAGTAGCACGATGAAACTTTCATCGTCCGCAACGATTCTTCTCGCAATTACGCTCGCCGTCTCGCCTTCGCTTTTCGCTCTCGATCCCCATAAGTCGATCGCTCAGTACGGCCAGAATGTCTGGCTTCGCAAAAACGGATTGCCGGCAAACGCCGCCAATGTCGTTCTTCAGACGCGCGACGGATATCTTTGGCTCGGGACTTCCGCCGGACTCTTCCGGTTTGACGGCGTGAACTTCACCAAGATCAACCTCGATGCCGACGGAGGGAGAACGAACGAAACCGTCACGTTCCTGCTTGAATCCAGGGATAGCAGCCTCTGGATCGGCACGGGCTATAATGGCCTGCGCCGTCTCAAGAACGGAAAGATCATTCGTTACGGTTTGAAGGAGGGTTTTCAGGACACGCAAATCCTGAGCCTTCTGGAAACGCGTTCCGGAAACCTATGGATCGGCACGTCCAGCGGCTGCTTCATCTTCAGCGATGGAAAATTCCTCCCTGTTCGGCTCAACACCAACTATATCCTGAGCCTTTCAGAAGACTCACATGATAAGATTTGGATCGGGTCGCATCGGGGAGTGAGGGTCGTTGACGACACAACGACGTCGGAAGCAATGAGCCTGACGCTTTCCGAAGGCCTGCCCAATAATGCAACAACATGCACTTACATCGACCGCGAAGCAAATGTCTGGATCGGTACGGTCAACGGACTCGTCCGCTGGAGGAACGGCTCAATGAAGATTCTTACCACTGCCGACGGTCTCTCTGATAGTCATATCATGGCAGTGTATGAGGACGTCGATAACAACCTGTGGGTTGGAACGAACAAGGGAGGGCTTGATCGGTTAGCGAACGGGAAATGGACCAGCTTTTCGAAGATCGACGGGCTCACAGACACTCAGGTCATTTCGATCTCTGAAGATAATGAGGGAAGTCTCTGGGTCTGCACTTCGGACGGCCTGAATCAATTCGAGAATGTCAACATCACCACCTACACATCGTATGAAGGACTCGCCAGCGACTACATTTCGACCGTCATAGAGACGCCCGACAATAACCTGTATTTCCTCAGCGACCAGGGCTCGACCGTCACGCGAATAAAAAACGGCGCGATCAGCAAATACGACATGGCGGTGGGCCCGGCATTTGTAGCGCGGGATGGAAGCCTGTGGATCAGTCAAAGCGGTTTGATGAACAATATCAAGAACGACCGGGTCACACGCTACGATACGACTAACGGCCTTCCTCCAAGCTGGATCTCGGCAATCACCGAAGATGCCAAGAGCTTAATCCTGCATATCGACCATTTGGGAATTTTCAGGTTCGATCACGGGAAATTGTCGCCGTACCTTGTGGGGGGCAAGGAATATCCGTTCAGAGGATACGTATCTTGTTTCTACCCGGAGCCCAATGGGGTCATGTGGGTCGGGACCGCCGATTCGCTTGTAAAAGTGGAAAACGGAAAGACGACGAGCTATACGACTGACGACGGGATGGCGGGGAGTTGGGTCAGCTCGATGTTTGATGACCACGAGGGAGATCTTTGGATCAGTTCTCCGCAAGGCGGATTGACTCGTTTAAGAGACGGCAAATTCACGGTCTATGATACGAAAGTCGGTCTCTTTGCCGACGAGATTTATTGCGTTGTCGGAGATAATCAGGGGGGGCTCTGGCTCAGCAGCCCGAGCGGTATCGGGTTTGTCCAGCGAAAAGAACTCAACGATTTCGCCGAGGGACGGACAAGCAGGATTCATTCGAAAGTCTACGTAACTGCCGACGGGCTGAAAACGAATGAGTGCTTCGGCGCCTGGCAGCCCGCGGGTTGGAAGACCCATGACGGCCATATATGGTTTGCCACGAAGAAGGGGGCCGTCATGATCGATCCGCAAGCCTTCAAACAAAACCTGAAACCGCCCCCGGTGCTGATCGAACTGTTCGTCGTCGACCAGCATATGACGCCGACCGATCGGGCCGTGCGTCTCGCTCCCGGCTCGGACAAACTGGAATTTCACTACACCGCGTTGAGCTATCTTGTCTCTGAACGGGTGCTCTTCAAGTACAAACTCGAAGGCTACGACAAGGATTGGATCGACGCCGGTACGAGGCGCGTTGCATACTACACCGGGCTTCCTCCGAATGATTACCGGTTTCGCGTGAAGGCCTGCAACAACGACGATGTCTGGAACGAAGCGGGAGCCAGCTTCGCGTTCGAGCTGCAACCGTACTTCTACGAGACATATTGGTTCTATGGCTTCATCATCATCGCGCTTGGAGTCGCGGCGCTCGGCGGGTACCAGATGCGCGTCAAGCAGCTCCTGAAAAGAGAGAAAGAACTGGAAACGCGCATTCAGGAAGCAATGGCCAACATCAAAGTGCTGGGGGGACTTATCCCCATTTGTTCTAACTGCAAGAAAATCCGCGACGACAGGGGATACTGGGATTTGCTGGAAGGTTATATCCAGCAGCACTCGGAGGCAAAATTCTCGCACGGCATTTGTCCCGACTGCGCGAAGCTGCTGTATCCCGACGTGTTCCCTTCGAAGAAGCAGCCTTAGCGCGTAACGCAGGCGCCTCAATCGCATCCATCCTCTCACCTCGTTTGTCGTTCCCAAACAGAGTTTGGGAACGAGATAGACACGAAACGCAAGCACCACTATCCATCCACCCGATCACCTCGTTCCGAAGCTCTGCTTCGGAACGGGATAAAACGTCCTCCTGCCATAACGATCGCTCCGTTTCTTAGAGCGATTTTTATTTGTATATTTGTCATCGAAATTCTCCCAACAGACTTCCACTCAAAGAATTAGACTCGCGTTACAATGCCCGATAAAGACCTGTCGCAGTTGGAATTCAAACCAACGCATCCGTTTGTGAATTTTCTGCATATTTATCACGGGCAATATTTGAAAATTGCCGCTGCGATTATCTTCTTCGCAATAAAACACTCTCCCGTCTGGCTCCTCCCCGTTGTCATTGCCCGCATCATCAATATTATCAGCGATAGTTCCAGATATTCGGTTCACGACTTATGGATGGTCGGCGGCATTTTTTTCCTGATCATCATTCAAAATATTCCGATGCACACCTTGTACGTCCGCGTGTTCAGCGGCGCCGTCAACACAATGCAGTTGAATTTACGGTCCTCCATCGTAACGCGGCTTCAGGAGTTGTCCATTTCTTTCCACGACAATTATCAGTCGGGAAAGCTCCAAACGAAAGTACTCCGCGACGTTGAAACGCTTGAGATCCTGTCGCGCAACTTGATGAACTCCGTTCTGCCGGCGATTCTCACCATCCTTTTTGCCTTCTCGTTTACCGTCTTCAAGCAGCCGATCGTCGCCATTTTCTATCTCATCTCGGTCCCCGTTTCGTCGAGCCTCGTGTTTGTATTTTCGAAAAAGATGACTGCCCGAAACAAGGAATACCGGAGCGAAATAGAATCGCTCTCGGCGAATGTGATCGAAATGATTCAAATGATTCCGATCACCAGGGCACATGGCGTTGAGGATGTCGAGGTTTCGAAGATGAATTCCCGCCTGGAAAAAGTGAAGACAAAAGGCATCCGGCTGGAAATGATCGGGGCGATCTTCGGCGCCAGTTCGTGGACGTCATTCCAGGCTGTCATGCTGGTCTGCCTGATGTTTACCGCCTTCCTCGCGTACAAAAAGACGATTAGCGTCGGCGATGTCGTTTTGTTTCAAAGCTTTTTCGCGATGATTGTGGGAGCCGTGAACATGATCCTCAATTCATATCCGGATCTTGCGCGGGGGTTTGAATCGATCCGTTCGATCAGCGAGATTCTGGAGTCGCCGGACATCGAACATAATGCAGGCAAACATCCCGTCACGTCCGTTTCCGGGCATTTTACGTTTGAGAATATCAGCTACACCTATGACAAAGCGCAGCAGCCGGCGGTCAAGTCTTTTACGGTGGATATCCAGGCTGGCGAATCGGTAGCATTCGTGGGAGAGTCGGGGTCCGGGAAGTCTACGTTGATGAGTCTTGTGATCGGCTTTCGACGGCCGACAACCGGCCGGATTTTGCTGGACGGCAAGGACATGCAGGAGCTGGATTTGCGCCAGTACAGGAGGTTCCTCGCCGTCGTGCCTCAAACGACGCTCCTCTTCAGCGGATCGATTCGGGAAAATATCGTCTACGGCATCGATAAGATGGGGGACCAGCGCCTCTGGGAAGTCCTCGAGATGGCCAACGCTGCCGAGTTTGTTTCAAAAATGCCGCACGGCCTCGACTCAAAACTGGGAGAATTAGGCACGAGGCTCTCGGGGGGACAGCGCCAGCGGATTTCAATCGCCAGGGCGCTCGCAAGAAATCCAAGGGTGATCATCTTGGATGAAGCTACGTCTTCGCTCGATGTGGTATCCGAGTCTCAGATCCAGGAAGCGATCCAGCGGCTCATTAAAGGCCGGACGACATTTATTGTCGCACACCGATTATCGACGATCCGCAACGCCGGCAGGATTGTGGTGATGAAAGAAGGGACGTGCGTCGAATCCGGCACGCACGACGAATTGATGAATGCCAAAGGGGAGTTCTACAAATACAAATTACTGCAGCAATAAAACCTCGGATCTCTTCCGCCCCTCAGTTTGCCGCCAATCATCCCTCAGCGAGCCGTCACTTACATACCGTCTTCATACTTCAGCGGCTCGTCCTTCACTTTTTTCGGGGGCGCGCCAAAGATATACGTCAGGCCAAAATAGATCACTTGCGCATCGCGTCTATTGACGACCGTCTGTGTCAGCAACGGTATGGAGAGCGAGATGTCCCTTTTCTGCGTCTTGAAAATATCGGCCGCGGTTAAGACGCACGAGAGCTTGTTCTCTATCAGCGATTGGCGCATGCCGAGGTTGACGATATAACTCGGAGTATACTCGCCCTGAGGAGTCAACCGCGCGGAATTGTAGCGCGAGTTCACCTGCAGCATCGTAGACCTCGTTACATTGACATTGCACGTCAGCGCCCCGCTCCACGAAGTAACGGATTTGTTGTTCGTATACCCGAGATTCGAGGCGTCGATCTGCTCCCGGAAAACGTTTATGCTGAGGTTCGAAGTGAGCAATTCGTTGACCGAACCGGAAAAAATTAGCTCTGTCCCCACGGCGTGACCGTTGGAAAGATTCGTATGGGTTCGGAGCACGACGCTGTCGTTCAGAGCCTGAGTAATTGTTGTAAACTGATTATACGTATAACGATAGTACACGCTCGGAAGAACGGTGAAGAAGTCGTTCTGCATCTTAAAGCCGAATTCAACGGAATGGGTCAACTCAGGAACGAGGTGCGGGTTTCCGGCATTGAGTGTCTTCGGGTCCTGGTATTCGGGAAACGGATTCATGTCATCCAGCTCCGGCCGGTGGATTCTTTTGCTGTAGTTTAGCTGCAGCTCCCCGGCATCGTTCATCTCATACGCCAAATGGATCGTTGGATACAGAGTAAAATAATCGTTGGTGATTACCGGGGCGGACGTCATCAGGTTGGATGTCGTTGATCCCTTTTCCGTCCTCAATCCGGCCAAGAGACCTAAACGGTCAAATCTGTCGGAGTACGTTGCGTACAAAGCGTGAACCCCTTCATCGAATTGAAACCGGTTCGTTTTCGTGACGTCATTCAAGAACAGCTGCTGAACGGGATCGAGATACTCTGCGCGCAGATCGAACGAGTACGAATTCAGCTCTCCTCCGTAGCCGGCTTCGAACGTTGAGTGATCTCCGACCGGATATGAATAGTCGACGGTTACTTCCGTATGTTTCTCTCCCTGCTTCAGGAGTGTGTTATCATATTCCGTCGCTATGCCCGGAGTGCGATAGAGGGTGGAATAGTGATTATCCTCCTGTTCGGGGGCGTTCGACGATTTCACTTCGAGGCGGACTTTGTGATCCTCGCCGGAAAAATTATGCTGGTAGAACGACGTGAAGCCGTACTCTTCCTCATATTCGTCATCGTGGCGGTCCCGGTCATAGTCGGCCGTGACGCTTTCATTGGCGGCCTGCTCCAGCGTTTTTGCGACGTCAATTCTGGTAAATTTGTTATGGAAGTAATTCCCGCCGACGCCAAAACTGTTCCAATTGTCAAAAGCATTGTCTGCGCCCAGGTCGATGATGGTTGAAAAGGGATGCGTCACAGAGAGCAAATCCTGGTGGTAGAGGGTGATCGTGCCGGCGGAATCCTGTTCAACCCGCCCGTCGGTATTTGTCCGGTTCCGGGAGTCCTTTCGCACGGCAAAATTTCCGTACAGGTTCATCGAACCCGAATTATAATTGAGATGTGCGCCGCCGTTTTCGCGGTCATGGTTGCCGGCGTTGGCCGTCAGGCTTCCGTTGAGGCCCAGCGAAGTGTTCTTCTTCAGAACAAGGTTGATAATCCCGCCGGTCCCGTCCGGCTTGTACTTTGCAGAGGGGTTGGTGATCACCTCAATTTTCTCAATCGAACTGGCCGGCATCTGCTGAAGCACCTCTGCCCTGCTGCTCCCCATGAGAGGAGAGCTCTTGCCGTTGATCAGGATCAGCACGTTCGACGATCCGCGGAGGCTCACGTTTCCGTCGATGTCCACCTCGACCGAAGGAACGTTCTGCAGCAATTCGCTCGCGGAGCCCGCTTTGCTGACGACATCCTGCTCAACATTGTAGACCTTCCGGTCGATTGAGCTGTTGAGGAGGTCTTTCTGTGATGTGACGAGAACCTCATCCAGACTGACAGCCTTCTCCAACAGCATGACCGTTCCAACATTAAGCTTGCTATGTTGAGAATCGATTTTGAAGAAAGGCGTATTCTTCCCTTCGTAGCTTATGAGATTGAATGAAACCCAATATTTTCCCTCCGGCACATTATCAATCTCGAAGCTCCCGTTCTTCCCGCTGACGGTGCCGGTCACGATCGAGCTGTCGGCAGCACTGTGCACAACGACATTCACGAACTCGAGAGGCAGTTTTGTTCCCCTATCGACAACCGTCCCCTTAACGGTGCCGGCGTTCTTGGTCTGGGAGTAAGAGATCATCGTGAGAATCGCGAGGGAGAGAACGAAGTATTTCAGCAGGGGCATGGGACGATTCTAGCTTTCTGATGTATAACGGAATCTATTAATATAGAGAGTGAAGATGAAATTATCATGAATTTTTGGTAGCGGTGTGTATTGAATGAACAGTCATTTGGATTGTTCAATGTGAAGGAGGCTTTTCGGATTGAAGGAGTGGAAATACTGCGTGAATTGCAGGAATGAAACTAACCGGCTTCCCTTTACATCCCGTACATCAGCCGGTATCCAAGCTCCTGCGGCAGTCCGGCTTTCAGAATTTTTTCCGCCGCAAGCTGGATGTTGTATTCGGATCGGATCAACTCATACTTCCACGCAGTCGAATCAAAAATGCCGAAAGAAAGCATCGGGTTCCCATCCCGCGGCTGGCCGACACTCCCAACGTTGACAAGCTGACGTTCCGTCCGGGAGACCGACTTCGACCTCCCGCTCACCGAAAAGATACCCGGTACATGCGTGTGTCCGATGAAGCAAATCATTTCTTCGAAGTATTGAATCGCATCCGCGGCTTCCTCTGCGTTGATGATATAGTCCCATGCCTCGGGCGAATGCGGAGACGAATGGACGAGAAGAATATTTTCCTTCTTTTCAATCATGGTTCTGGAAGAGAGGAACGAAAAGCTTTCATCGGTCAATTGCGCCGCAGTCCATTCAATGGCTTTTTGCGCGATCGGATTGAAGTCGTGGGGACCTGCAGGATCCAGAGCCGCTTCATCATGGTTGCCCAGGACAACAGCAGTACAATTTCTGCGCACAATTTCGACGCATTCATTGGGATTGGCGCCATATCCAACCACGTCTCCGAGGCAAATGATCTCATCGACGTGTTTATCGTCGATGATGGCCATCGCCTTCGTCAGCGCCTCCAGATTTGCGTGGATATCAGAGACAATCGCGTACTTCATAATCTCAAATTGTCTGGTTTATCAGCGATCGATAATGAACTACCTTGAACGGATCGACTCATTTTTTCATCCGGGATATTGGCTATTGTTTGATGTTGCACAATAACCAGCCATTTCATATTTCGCTCCTGACGGAGCTCGCTTACTAATTCTGATGCACTACTACAAATATCTCGCTCCTACGGAGCTTCATTGATCGGATCAATTTTCGCACAGTTTGTAGATTCTCTGACGAGATCTAATACCTAAATACCGGTGCGTTGCCACAAATATCTCGCTTCTATGGAGCTTTAATGATCGCATCAATTTTCGTACGGCAGGTGGATTTTCGGACGAGGTTTGATTGCCAAATACTGATGCATTACCACAAATATCTCGCTTCTATGGAGCTTTAATGATCGCATCAATTTTCGTACAGTTTGTAGATTCTCCGACGAGATTTAATACCTAAATACCGGTGCGTTACTACAAATATCTCGCTTCTACGGAGCTTCAATGATGCCATCAATTTTCAGGCAGTTTGTAGATTCTCTGGCGAGATATAACACCTAAATACCGGTGCGTTACCACAAAGGTCTCGCTTCTACGGAGCTTTAATGATCGCGTCAATTTTCGTACGGTTTGTATATTCTCTGGCGAGGTCTGATAGCTAAATGCCGGTTCGTGGCGACAGATGAGTCGCCTCCACCGGAGCTTACGGACCGCATCAATTCGCACACAGTTCAAAGAATCCTAGTCCCGGAGGAACGATATATTTGTAGCGTTGATTCACCACCTTCTCGTTGAAGCTCCGTAGGAGCGATATGGAAGTCGGAGTGAGCGTGCTAATCACAAATTCAGCTTTTCATCTCCGGATATTCCTTCAGCAATTCCTGAAATGCAGGATCATTGCGGATCGGATTCCACGCCGGGTCAAGGCGCAACATTTGAGGTGAAATGAATTGTCCCGAAACCATCGACATCACTTTCTTCAATATCTCCACCGCCTCGCCTCCTCTGCCGAGCCGGGCATTGATCTGGGCAAGCTGGATCAAATAGTGAGGCCCGTCGAATGCGTCTTTGGAAATGGGCATGAGATCGACTGCCTTATGACCATCACGCAATGCTTCCGCAGATCTTCCCATGCCGGCATAAGCAAGCCCAAGTTCGCCGACGATGTCGGGATCATCCGGTCTGCTCTTTTGGAGGGGTTCCAGTTCATCCGCGGCCGCTTTGTACGCCTTTCGCGCCCCGGCGGAATCTCCGCGCGCGTCGAAAACCTCGCCGACGAGAAACGAGCGATACAAGACGAAATCCGCGTATCCAATAGTTGCAGGTGCATCGCGGAGAAAAGATTGTGCGGCATCGTAATCATGCGAAAGCATGTCAGCGAAGAACGCTGGGAAAGAAAGGTTGTAATAGACAGTCATGTCCTTAGTCTTTATCGAGGCGACTATACGCCGCGCCTCTTCGAGATGCCCTAACCGAACGAGGCAATTCGATTTCGCTGTAATAGTAGACTGCATGTCTGGTCGGATTGCCGACGCCTGATCTGCGGACGCGATGGCCTCGTCGTACTTCCCGAGAGCTGCGAGAGTGGCCCCTTTTTCTACAAGCCAGTGCGCATTCCGCGGGTCGAGTTCTGCCGCCCGGGTCAGACCTTCGAGCGCGTCCGCCCACACTCCTTGCCGCCGGTGGATAAAAGCAATTGCCGCCGCCACATCGGCATTATTCGGAAGAGCTTCCTCTGCCTGTTTAAAATCTCTCAAGGCCGATGCGTAATTCCTGTGCCCCCAATAATAGACGTAACCCATTGCAAGATGCGCTTCCGGAAGGTCGGCCTGAAGGTCAAGAGCTTTCTGGGCAAACATCCTCGCGCTGTCGATCTGTTCGGAAGAATGGTTCGTATGATTCCAATAGGAGATGCTGTGTGCATACGACATGCGCGACCATGCCAGCGCAAACCTCGGATCACGTTCTACCGCTTCCCTGCAGAGCCTTTCGCATTCGAAGATCGTGCCGGCCCCGCCCTCTCCTTCGCCGTATTGATCAAGGAGATATCCAGCCCTGAGGTACAAGTCGTACGCTTTAGTATCGTTTGTAGGATTGTTTTTCACTAGCGCTTTCTCTTCCGGAAGAAGTTGTGCTTTTAAGGCGGATGCGATTGTTTCTGCAACTTCAGTCTCCACGGAGAAAACATCTTTGATCTCGCGGCTATAACTTTGAGCCCAAATCTGCGCGTCGTTGCTCACGTCAATGAGCTGTACGTTGATGTGTACCTGATCCTCCGCTCTCTGAACGCTTCCCTCCAATACCGTCGCGACCCCAAGTTGACTCCCGATCGTGTGAAGATCTGAGGGGCGGTTTCCATATTTTTCGGAAGAACTACGCGCGATGACTTTCAGGTCATGAATCTTGGAAAGATTGGTCTGTATTTCATCCTGAACGCCGTCGACAAAATAGGCATTATTCTTGTCGGGGCTGAGATTCTCGAACGGCAGGACCGCTATCGATTTCATATTGGTAGCAGCGGAATTGCCTCGGAGGAAGACGATGTAGAGGCCGATGATCACCATTAATCCAATCACTACCCCAACCATCCATGGCACTCTCCGGTAGGAGGCGAAGAAGGTAGTAGCGGGTTGCTCTGCGGCCGACCTGTTCGCGGAAGAAGTTCCGGGAGATATTCTCGATTGACCGCGCCCATCATCTGCAGCGGGCGCTTCCTCTGGAACGCTCCGGATAATTCGGGTCGACTTGCGCTCTATCCGCCGGAGATCAACCACAATGTCCTGGCATGTCTGGTAACGGACTTCCGGATCCTTCTCGAGAGCTTTGTCGATAATATTCTGCATATCCGACGAAGCATCAGGCAGGTATTTTTGGAGAGGTTCCGGGTCTTCGTTTAGTATCGAATACATCATCGCCGCTTCATGCTCGCCGCGGAACGGAAAATGTGCCGTCAACATTTCATAGAGCAGTACGCCAAGGGAAAAAAGATCCGAGCGCGCGTCAACGGCTCCTCCTTGTATCTGTTCGGGTGCCATGTATGCCAACGTACCGACCGTACTCGACGTACGCGTTAGTTTCGCGGCGCCTTTCAGTTTGGCCAACCCGAAGTCCATCACCTTGACCTGGTTCTTCGAGTTGATCATAATATTATCGGCTTTGATGTCCCGGTGGACGATCCCCTTGCCATGCGCCTCCTGCAGCGCCTCACCGATCTGTATTGCATACTCGACGGCCTGTTTCACGGGGAGCGCGCCGCGCGCGATCTTCTCCCTGAGTGTTGTGCCATCCAGGCATTCCATCACGATGAACTGCTGTTCATCTTCCTCTTCGATGGCGTGAATCACACAGATGTTGGAATGATTCAATCCGGCAGCGGCCTGCGCTTCCTGCAGGAAGCGGACTCGGTCCTGTTCGGAAATTTTGCTGTGCGACGGAAGAAACTTCAGAGCTACGATGCGCTTGAGTTTGATATCTTCGGCCTTATACACTACTCCCATGCCGCCTTCGCCCAATTTCTCCAATATTTTGTAGTGCGAAATTGTTTCGCCGATCATCAAACTACTTTCCTTTCATCATTTCGATATACTCCGGCTCTTCGCGGATACTGTCGAGGTCCGGGTCGCGCTTGATCCATTCATGAAAGCCGTATCCCGAAGCGAGCGCTTTTTTCAGAGTCTGGAGGGCCGCGGCCTTATCGCCGACGTTGGCGTAAAAACATGCCGCATTGTAGAACATGAGGGGATCATTCGGGCTCAGCTCAATAGCTCTGGCCGCCTTGATCTTAGCCTCGTCAATGCGGTCGCTTCTCACCAATGCAAGGGCGAAGAAAATATGGGCGCGAGCATCGTCTGGATGGAGTGAAAGGTACCGCGGGAACATGGTCATCGATGCTTCGACCCATTTGGCGACATTGTCCTTTTCCTCCAAGCGGCTGTAGCAGAGGACGATGTCTCCGTAGGCTGTGTAGAAATCGACGTTGAGCTCAATGACCTTCTGAAAAATGGCGGCAGCTTCCCTGATCCGGTCAGTCGTTACGTAGGTTCTTCCCAGAATCCAATACGCAGTGTGATTGCTCGGGTTCAGCTCGATGGCTTTTTTGCTCGATTCCAACGCTTCATCGTGAGATTTCTTGTAGAGATATACGAGCCCGAGGGCCGAATATGCCTCGGACAAAGAAGGATCGTACATCAGGGCTTTGAGCCCTGCATCGAGGGCTTTGTCGAGCAAGGTGTCGTTTCTATCGAACTGCTGGTAGAGATGTGCGTACGCCTCGCTCATCCCGGCATACGCATCGGCGTACCGGGCATCGTACTCGATTGCCTTCTGAAAAAGTTCAATGGCAATCTGCACGCCGTTCTTCGTGAATCGATAGAGAGAGTCCCTGGCTCTCAGGTTGCAGTCGAAGGCCTGGGCGCTCAATGTCGGCCGCTTCGTGAGCACGACTTGCTCTTTCGGAGTAAGTTTCACCATGAGAGCGTCGACGATCTGCTTGGAAACTTTTTCTTGAATATCAAACACATCCTCTAGCTTCCCTTTGTAGGTCTCTGCCCAGAGCTGGGCATCGGCTTCTACATCGACAAGCTCGACGGCGATGCGCAGATTGTCCTGGAATTTTCTGACGCTTCCCGCCAAAATATACCGCGTGCCGAGTTCCCGCCCGATCGCCTTGGCATCCTTCGTCGAACCCTTGTAGTGCATTGATGTCGTTCGCGGTACGACGCGAATATCTTTCAGCCTTGAAAGGTTGATGATCAGCTCTTCCGTAAGTCCGTCGCTGAAATAATCGCTTTCTTTGTCCGGGCTGATATTACCGAAGGGGAGTACGACGATTGCTTTTGCCTGCGGCTGGGACGCAGTGCTTTCAATGGCGCGTTGGGTTTCATGAAATGCGGCTAAAACCTCATCCATGGTTTGGTAACGCTGAGGCCGGGCTTTGGCGAGCATTTTCTTAAGGAGGTCATCAACCTGGTGTGGAATCTTTCTATCCATCAGGCTGGGGACGGGAGGATCTTCGTTCACGATCAGATACAAGAGGCCCGCTTCATGCTCCGATTTGAACGGGAGGTCTGCGGTGAGTATTTCATAGAGGACGACTCCGAGCGACCAGATATCCGAACGCTGATCGGCCGCTTCGCCTTGAGCCTGTTCGGGAGACATATACGACAATGTCCCAAGCGAGGTTCCCGTCCTCGTCAGGCCGGAACTGCTTTTGAGTTTCGCGATGCCGAAATCCATGATCTTCAGTTTCCCGTCGCTGGTCAGCATCACGTTTTCCGGTTTGATGTCGCGATGGATGATGTTTTTGCCGTGTGCTGCCTTCAACCCTTCTGCGACCTGGGCCGCCCAATCAATTGCCTGGTGCACGGGCACACCCGTCCCGGACTTCAGGTTTGTCATATATTTTTTCAGCGTCGAGCCTTCGAGAAACTCCATCACCAGGAACATTCCGTCTTCCTGTTCGTCAATTTCGTAGACGTTGAGGATGTTCGGATGATTGAGCGCCGCCGTTGCCTTTGCTTCCTGCAGAAATCTTGCCTTGCTGTCGCTGGAAGCGGAGAGATGTGCGGGAAGAAATTTTATCGCGACCATCCTGTCGAGTTTCAGGTCCCGGGCTTTGTAGACAACGCCCATGCCCCCTTCCCCCAGCTTTTCAATAATTTTGTAATGAGAAATTGTTTGGCCGATCATGAATATTGCCTTTGGAATGATTTACTGAAGATTTTTATTTACGGATATCACACACGACATCAAAACCATTTCATATATCGACCCTGACGGGATATGACCGTCAATACCGGCGCATTGCAATGAATAGTTCACTCCTATCGGAGCGATTGAGGATTTATTGCGATGTTTCATTGCTCAAGATCATTTACTGACAAGTTGTTGGAATCGTATATTGTCACGGAGCGGAGCCCAGGTCGGATCGATCTTTAACAATACACCAGATACCTCCGATGGAATCGACAAAAGCCGTTCGAGAACATCGATTGCTTTTACCTGTTCACCGGTCATGGTATAGATTTTTGCGAGATCGATTAGTCGGAACGAGCCGCGCCAGGCTTCTTTACTGGCCGGCATGAGTTCGGCGCCGCGCAGGCCTTCTCTCACCGCCTCTTCCTTGCGGCCTAATCCGGCAAGCGCAAGACCCATGCAACTATGCAGCCGTTCATCCTCGGGGTTAGTTTTTACTTTTCCTTCCAGGCGCGTTAGAGTGCTTTCAAAGTATTTTCGGGCGCTCGCGTCGTTGCCCCTGGCCCTTTCAAGAAATGCGTGAAGAAGGGCAGACGAAGCGTAGTTAAATTGATCGTTCACGATCTCGTCGGTGTTTTCGCGTTCCAGCGCACTGTTCGCTTTCTCGAAATTTTGGTCGAGCATTTCGATTTCGTATACCATGACGCTGAGAAAATATTCTGTTCCGCTGTCCTTTCCATGGTTCTGGCATTCTTCCACGATTCGGCGCGCCTCGTTCAGGTCACCCTTCCACAGGAGAATGTTCTTGGTCCTTTCCCAGTAGACCGCAGTGATGTCCGGCGAGAGTTCAATCGCCTTTTCGTAGCTGCGGTCTGCTTCTTCGTAATCGCGCAACAGCATCTGAGTCTCTCCGAGTTGACGGATTAAATCCGAGGCGCGCGGATTGCCAATGATGGATTTCTTGAATGATTCAGCCGATCCGGACATATCCCCCTGGCGTCGCTGCACGGCTGCGATCCCATAGTAAACGTTCGAGTTGCTTGGCCTATATTTGAGCGCCAGGGAAAACTGCTCCAGTGCGCTTTTGTAGTCGAGTTTCGCGTGATAGAAAAACCATCCCATCGCTTCGTGTGCTTCCGAGAGCTGGGGTGAAAGTTCGAGCGCCTTTTCTGCGGCCAGTCGGGATTTTTCGATCCGGCTTTCCGTATGATCGTAGTAGAACCAATAGAAATTCGAGTGAACGTATGAAAGCTTCGCATAAGCGGCAGCGAAGGATGGGTCAAGCCTGATTGCTTTGCCAAACAATTGGCCGGCAATCTCAAAATCAGATTTCGAGATACTCCGGTCCGAGTACCCGATAGCCTGAAGGTAACAGTCGTATGCTTCTGAGTTCTCCGTGAGAGAAGTTTCTAAAGACTGCTTCTCGGTCTTGACTAATGCCACGTCCATCGCACCGGCGACCCTGCTGGCAATATCGGATTGCAGCTTAAAGGCGCTCGAGAGTACCGATTCCATCGACTCTGACCATGTTTGTGTTCCGTCTTCAACCTTGATGAGGGTCGGATTGACACGCACATGCGTTTCTCCGTCGACAGTCTCCCATCGAACGGTCCCCTGCAAGATGTAGTTGACCCCCAGCTCTTCTCCGATTTGTTTAAGATTTTTCGAAGTCTTCTTATATTGCGCGGCACTTGATCGTGCGATCACACTCAGGCCTGAAAGCCCCGATAGCCGGCTTGTGATTTCGTCGGTCATTCCATCGACAAAGTAGTCCTTGTCGTTCGGTCCGAGATTTTCAAAAGGAATAACGGCGATGATCTTTTTGTCATTTCTCCCGCCGGCCGTCGAAGCAATAAAATCCTTTGTCAGAAAGATTGCAGCGACGAGAACAATTGCAGCAGCGACTGCTGCGAGAACTCTCTTTGATGGCAACCTGCCCGCCAGGCTTGGCGCTGCTGGAGCCGAATTGCTGAACCCTTTCGGATCGGGCCGCTGTAATACCTGCGTGCGCACTATTCTCGTCGATTCTTTCTTCAGCCGCCGAAGATCGACGATAATTTCGGACATCGATTGATACCGGTCTTCCGGATCTTTCTCCAGAGCCTTCTTCAGGATGTGCAGTAATTCCGGAGGGATGTCTTGGCGATATTTGGAAGCGTCTTCCGGCTCTTCGTTGACGATTGAATACATCATCGCCGCCTCGTGTTCTCCGCGAAACGGAGTGCGGCCTGTCGTCATCTCGAAGAGGACAACGCCGTACGAGAAAATATCGGACCGGATATCGGCTTCAATTCCCTGGATTTGCTCCGGCGACATGTACGCAAGAGTTCCGATCGTGCTGGAGGTCTTTGTCAATTTCAAAGAACCCTTCAACTTCGCCAAACCGAAATCCATCACCTTGATCTGGTTCTTCGAGTTGACCATGATGTTTTCGGACTTGATATCGCGATGCACGATTCCCTTGCTGTGCGCTTCCTGAAGCGCCTCGCCGATCTGTATTCCGTACTCGATAACTTGTTTGATCGAAAGCGGTGTGGGAGTTGCCCCTTCCTGCGTGGAGACTTTATCGCGGAGCGTAACACCGTCAATAAGCTCCATCTCGATAAACTGCTGGCCCTCGTATTCACCGATGCCGTAAATGGTGCAGACGTTGGGATGATTCAACGCCGAAGCTGATTTCGCCTCCTGAATAAACCGTGCTTTCTCTTGTTCGGACCCAGAGATACGCGCGGGAAGAAACTTGAGCGCCACAATGCGATCGAGCCTGGTATCCTGTGCTTTGTAGACCACACCCATGCCCCCCTCGCCGAGCTTCTCAAGGATTCTGTAATGAGAGATTGTCTGTCCGATCATGGAGTGACTTCCCAACTACGATAATTGACTGCGATGCTCAAAGTGTCGCCCCTGAGGGGACTTGATTGCTGATTCCGGTATATTACTACAAACATTTCGCTCCTATCGGAGCTGCGTGTCGCCACGCTTACCACAAAGTTTATAAATGATTAGTCCCGGAGGGACGAAATGTTTGTGGTTTGATAGCCCACTTCTCTTTGAAGCTCCGGAGGAGCGATAGATGAGACTCCACGTACGCTGTTCTGTACCACACACTCTATTCAATCGCCGCCTGCCAGATATCCGCTTCGGCTTCTTTCTTGATGTAATAAAACGCCCGCTGATCGGAAGACAGGGCATGCGAAGATTCGACGCCGACGTTCATGGCATCATCAAGTTCTTTCACCGCATTGGTCTTTCTGTTCAGCAGCAAGATTCTTCCTTTGTAAAAGAACATGACCTTGTTCGTCCCATCGATCCAGAGAGGGAAACTGCCGTAATCGATCACCTTCTTGATTTCATTGTCGGTCAATGAGTACGTGTAAACTCCGTTAGCAGAACCGTCCGGAAATACTTTTTGGCCGATGAGCAGCTGGTTGTCCGGGGCAATGTCGGTGACCCCAAGACGACTATTGGTGCCTGGAATATTCGGGATTGCCCGCACGAGGCGCTGCTCCATCGGCTTGGTGATGTCGAACACCCACGTTGCACTCATGCTGCCCCCCATAATATTGATCCCGTTGGGAAAGATGTGCGGATTGTTGATGTTGTCATCGCCGTGGGTCATCTGTTCAAGTCCGCTGCCGTCGAGATTAATCCTCCATAACTCATATTTTCCGCTTCGGTCCGAGTACGAATAGATCGCGTTTCCGTCTTTCGACCATCGCACTCCACGATCTTTTGGCCTGTCATTTGTCAGCCGGCGGATATTCGTTCCATCGCTGTTCATCACATAGATGTCTTCCTGGATGCCGGAACTTGCCGTAGCGATCCGCTTTCCGTCGGGCGAGATGTCGAGCCAATTGTACGTTTTCGAGCCGCTCGTGATCTGCGTTGCGGGGCCGACAAATCGTTCATTGACAGGATCGAACCCGATGCGAATGATATTCGCACGCGTCTCTAATGAGGAATAAATGATCTTCTTGCCGTCATGAGAGAGAGTGAGCCACGCGCAATTCGATGCCGGGACGGTAACCTGTTCCAGCCCTCCTTTCGTATCGCCCGACTGTTCGTCGATTGGAACGCGCCATACGTTCATGCTGCCGCTTCGGTCGCTCAAGAAATAGACGTAGCGGCCGTCGGGCGACCATACGGGATTCCAATCGATGGCCGCGTCGTTAGTGATCCGAACTCTATTCTTCCCTTCGGGGTCGATGCTCCACAAATCCCGCCATCCCGATCCTGTTGGCAATCCCCAATAGACAATCCGCTTTCCATGGGGAGACCATTGGGGTTGAACGCAGTCGCCCGAATCGAGCAATGATGCCGCCCCATCCTGGACCGAAACCGTCCACAGCTGGCTTTTCGTCGTTCTTCCGTAGGGGAATTTCACTTCTTCGGTTGCGTAAACGATCATTTTTCCATCCGGGGACCATTCCGGATTATATCCGCTCTTTGTCAATCTCCGAACCGATTCGCCGGTCGACCCCATCAGATAAATTCCGCCCCCGTCTCTGTCTGAACAGAACGCGATCTGATCGCCGTTCGGTGAGCAGGCGGGGCAATCGTTTTTCGACTTGGAATCTTTTGTGAGGCTGATTGGATTGCCTCCCCCGATCCTCTGCAGATAAATATTTGATTCTTCTTTTTCATCTTTTGCGAAGACGACGAAGTTGCCGTCGGGAGAATAGTCCGGTTGAAGTTCTTCGCCCGGCATGTCGGTGATTTGCGTAACGGTCAACCGAATAGAGGTGTTCGAATTGCTGCCAAAATACATCAGCGCCAGGATGACGGCAATTGAGAGTGCAAACGCACCCTGCGTTGCACGCTTTGAATTCCAGCGCAACCGGCGAGGGGCCGATGATTGTTCAGTGATTGCCGATGGATGTTGAACGGGCTGAATCCGCGATGCATCATCCAGCAATGACCGGACCGAGGAAATCCTCGACGTCTGTTTTTTGAGCCGTCGTATATCGACCACCATGTCGATCGCTGTCTGGTATCGCTCGTCGGGATCTTTTTCGAGCGCCTTCGCAAAGATGTTCATCAACTCGGCAGAGGCGTCGGGAAGATATTTCGTGACCGGTTCGGCCGGTTCATTGACGATGGAATAGACCATCGCCGCCTGATGCTCGCCGCGAAACGGCATTTTCCCCGTCAGCATTTCGTAAAAGAGAACGCCGAAAGAAAAAATATCGGAACGCGAATCGACTTCTCCCCCGTTGATCTGCTCCGGCGCCATATATGCCAGGGTGCCGACCGTGCTCGACGTCCGCGTTAATTTGAGCGAGCCCTTCAATTTTGCCAGACCGAAATCCATCACCTTGATCTTGTTCTTCGGCGTCACCATTACATTGTCCGCCTTGATGTCGCGATGGATGATGTTCTTGGAATGCGCTTCGTGGAGCGCCTCTCCGATTTGAATGGCATATTGCGACGCGGTTTCGAGCGAGAGGGGACCTTCGGCAAGTTTTTCGCGGAGGGTCATCCCCTCCATGAATTCCATGACGATGAACTGACGCTTTTCACCTGTCGATTCATCCTTTTCTATGGAATAGATCGTGCAGACATTCGGATGATTCAAGAGCGCGGCGGTCTGGGCTTCGCGGAGAAAACGATCGTTATCCTGCTGCGAGAGATTGTTTTGGTGCGGGAGAAATTTGAGGGCAACGATCCGATGGAGGTCTGTGTCTTCGGCCTTGTAGACGACGCCCATCCCTCCTTCGCCCAATTTTTCGATTATCTTGTAATGAGAAATAGTTTGTCCGATCATGCGTCCCGCCTACCGCTTTCGCCCAACTGCTCCAGGATTTCGTAATGAAGAATTGTTTTGCCGGTCACACTGCTCTCCTCTTGATCACTTTGCTTGTGCTACGAATACACTTGACGATGTCGCTCCTGACGGAGCTTGGATATCCTGGTATTCCAAACTGCTACAGACATCTCGCGCCTGACGGCGCTCATGCACAACGTCTTTTCTCAAAGAGCCCCGTCAGGTGCACGCTATCATAGAAAACCCGATACAATATCATTCCAATCTGCTACAGACATCCCGCGCTTAACGGCGCTCAAGCACGATGTCTCTTCTCACAGAGCCCCGTCAGGGGCTTCCTGTGTGTAGAATCATAAAAACATCTCACCATGAGCTCCATCGGAGCGATATCTCACCCGGCACGTATTTGCACAAAATCATTTCGCGTTTCGGCATCGTTAAATGGTCATGCTGAATGGAGTTCTCCTCTTGATCACTTTGCTTGTGCTACGAATACACTTGACGATGTCGCTCCTGACGGAGCTTGGATATCCTGGTATTCCAAACTGCTACAAACATCTCGCGCCTGACGGCGCTTGTGCACAGCGTCTTTTCTCGAAGAGCCCCGTCAGGGGCACGCTATCATAGAAAACCCGATACAATATCATTCCAA
>CAYLMV010000028.1:28405-39811 GCA_964384415.1 uncultured Chitinophagaceae bacterium
AAGAGCCCCGTCAGGGGCACGCTATCATAGAAAACCCGATACAATATCATTCCAAACTGCTACAGACATCTCGCGCCTAACGGCGCTCATGCACAGCGTCTTTTCTCAACGAGCCCCGTCAAGGGCACGCTATTCATAGAAAACGAAATACAATATCATTCCAACCTGCTACAGACATCTCGCGCCTGACGGCGCTCATGCACAACGTCTTTTCTCAAAGAGCCCCGTCAGGGGCGACCTGTGTGTAGAATCATAAAAAACTCGGACCTTGAGCTCCATCGGAGCGGCATGACGCAAAAATTAATCCACGTCAATGCACAAACCACTCGGCGGTCAGGCAACGATACGCCGCCGACCGAAGATCTTCGCTGGAAGCTGACATATGCACATCATTGCTGTGAGAGATCTTCCAGCGGACAAACGATGGCAGAACCTTGTAGATCGACTCTATCAGCTGATCGATTGACTGGATTCCGGATGACGGCGCTATGTCCACGGTTTCATCCCAAAATGAAATGATGTGAAATTTCTGCTTCTGGCGCACCATGACGAGATCGAGAAATCCTTTGTGGAGCCTGTACTTGGGATGAACTTCCACCGAAAAGATAGACTCGAACGTGGGAATCTGATCCTCGTGGACCGAAAGCGTAAGGATGTGGACCGCAAATGGATTGCCCTTGAGCCTGAATGCTTTGCCGGAGTCGGCGACAGATTCGTCGAATCGCTCCACCGTCGGCTCAACCTTCAGGGGCGTATACTCGAGAGAAAGGTCTTCCGAAAGTTCCAGCTTCCATTCGTTGGATTCGAGGAAATAGGGACGAAGTGAATCGACCAATTTCAAATAGAGGCCGCTTTCTTCGTAGTCTGTCGATGCTTTGCGCGATTCCCAGATTGTCAGAGAGATACATTCCTGCGCATTGGCGGTGTTCTGAAGGAGCGATGCAAAGGCGCATCCCCGAGTCGACCGGAGAGCCGACAGCACCGAACGCGCGTAGGTCTCCGCGTTCTTCTCCGATTCTTCGGCGTGAATGATGTGAGTGACCATCCTCAGGAACATCCTGACCTCATGTGAAGTAATGGATGACGACGTTGAGCGTTGTTACTGCACTCGCTTGATCACCATGATGGTGATGTCGTCCGATTGCGGATGAGCGCCGGCGTGGTTTCGGACTTCTTTCACCACCGTATCAATAATCTCTTCAGCGGATCGATGCTTCTGCTGGAGGAGGATCGACTGCAGCCGCTCCTCCCCGAATTGCTCCTGGTTGCCGTTCATTGCCTCGCCGATGCCGTCCGATTGGACGACGAGAAGGTCGCCGATATTGATATCGATCCGTTCGTCTTCATATTCCGCTTGTTGGATGAGTCCCAGCATAAGGCCGCCGGTTTTCAACCGTTGAATGGAGTTGTCTTTGCCGATGAGAAACGGCCAGTCGTGTCCTGCGTTCGAGTAATGGATGTTGTGATGTTCGATGTCGATGATGCCGTAGAAGAGAGTGGCAAATTTCTCGGGGCTGGTACTTTCGAACAGAAGTTTATTGGACCTGAGCAAACATTCCGACGGGACCTGCGAAACAAGCGTCTGGCCGCGCAGCGTCGCCTGAAGGTTTGCCATGAGCAGCGATGCCGGCAGTCCCTTGCCCGAGACATCTCCTAGGCACAACGCCATCCGCCCGTCGCTTTTTGGAATGAAGTCAAAATAGTCGCCGCCGATGGATTGCGCTGCGATGGTGCGCGCAAAAATATCGTACCCGTGCAAGCCCGGATTGCTCCGCGGAAGAAGATCCCGCTGGATCTTAGCCGCGAGCCCGACCTCCTGCTGCATTTTGATGTAGAGCTTTTCCTCTTCGATCAGCCGCGCATTTTCGACGACCTGGGCGGATTGCGCGGCGATGATGGCGAGAAGGCGCTGATCGTCCGTGTTGAATGACTGGCTGTCCTTCTTATTGTAGACGGTCAGCACTCCGCGTAGTTCGGATTTGACGATCAGCGGGACACAGAGCAGCGTCTTGATATTGTCGTCCCATTGCACTCCACGGAACCTCGCATCGTTCGCAGGATCGTCAACGCTCAATGGTTTCTTGTTCAAATGCATCCATCCGATGAGCGCCTGGTGCATGTGGAATGCCGGCGCGCCCGCCGAAGAGACCATCGTGCGAATCAAAGTCTTCATCGATTTCTTTTCATCCTCGACAAGCGTAATGACGCCCTGTTCTGCGTTGACGGCGCGAAGAGACTTCCGGATCAGCGTCTGCATGATTTCTTCGGCATTCAGCGAAGCGCTGATGGCGCGCGCAATGTCGTTAAGGATGGATAGTTCTTCTACGGCACGGCGCAATCTGCGTACTTCATCCTGAAGTGCGTCTGCGGATTGCGCGGGGAGCGGTTTCTCAGCCATTCAATACTTTCTCTTTTTACTTTTGAACAACACGAGAGCATACCTCGGCAGCATTGACGCCCATGGCGGATGCGGCCCTGGCAGCGGGGAAGCAATCGCGGACAATTCTTGTCTGGATATTTCGATCGTCAAAGTGTTCCAACAACGGGATTTCCAAAGCGGCACATCGTGCCTTTGGACTTATCGGGGGCTGCAGTGCAGTCATCTCGTCGATAGCGAGCAGTCTCTCGGCCGGCGGAGTTCAATTGCTCCGGACGGTTTCTGATCGTAGACTTCGCGCTTCCTAGAAGAGAAAAGTACGGAGTGTGTTTCTACAATCTTTCTAAACCGACATTCAGATATTTATGGCGCTTCAATACAGGCGGGATAAGAAAATCGCGGCCGGAATGGACCTTGCCGCAATTGTCTTCACAGTGCTTAATCCTACAAAATTGCACTGAAAAATACGTTTTCTGTGTATGATTGTCAAGGTCGGGGAAAAACGGGTAGTGCTACATCTTGGATGCCCAGATAGAAGGATGCGGGCATGACACTTCTCGGGAAGCGTCATTCCCGAACGTTTTTGTCGGGAATCTAGCGGTCCGCATCATAAAGAAATCAAATTGTACCACTACCGAAAGAGGGTTAGCGCTGAGTCTTGAATTCTATCGTCATTCCGGTCCCGCTTGCACGGGATAGACTCCAGCCGGAATCGAAGGAATCGTAAAGATGCTGACTGTTCCCCAAGGGATCTATTTCAGACGTCAGTTTGACGGTGGTGCCTAGAGTTAGTTTTGTCAAACTGAGGCACCACCCCGCCAGGGGTGTACCTTGAATTTGATCACTTTTTCGGGTACTATTATCCCTGCATTTTGAATGAATCAGAGGAAAAACGAAGCTGATTGAGGCCTCTGGATTTCCGGATAGCGGAATGAGAGAGGCTTATCTGTTTCAGCCCGCGCAAGGAAAGCTTCATTTCACGGGAGCGAGGCGAAACGCAAAAGAGGAAGCGCCGCTAAAAATCTGACCGAGTACTCCCGGTCAGGTCTCATCCACCAGAAGAAGGATTTTCATTGAGCAGCATTAAAGAAGTACTCATCGGAAAACCGCGCGATATCCACGATCCAAACCTCTTCCATAAGATTTCCCTGATTGCCTTCCTTGCCTGGGTAGGCCTCGGAGCCGACGGACTCAGTTCCTCTGCATACGGTCCTGACGAAGCGTTTCGCGCGCTGTCCGGTCACACGGAATTAGCCGTTCTGCTCGCCATTGCAACCGCGTTGACCGTCTTCATCATCTCGTACGCCTACAGCCGCATTATCGAGCATTTCCCGAGCGGCGGCGGCGGGTTTATCGTAGCGACAAAACTCCTCGGTGCGCCGTTCGGCGTTGTTTCCGGTTCCGCTTTGCTCGTCGACTACATCCTCACGATCACCGTTTCAATTGCATCCGGCGCGGCGCAAATCTTCAGCTTCCTTCCCTATTCCTGGCAGCGATGGATGGTGCCCGTCGAGGCGACAGCCATCATCGTTCTCGTGTTCCTGAATCTGCGCGGCATCAAAGAGTCAATTTCGGTCATGGTGCCGATCTTCCTCACGTTTGTGGCTGCGCATCTTATACTTTTTGGCGGGGCCATCTTTCAGCATCTGCGCGAGGCTCCGGCGATCGCCTCTCAGGTAGGGCAGAACCTGCATATGAGTTACACATCGCTCGGTTTTTGGGGGATGTTCGTGATTCTGGCGCGCGCGTACTCGCGGGGCGCGGGAACGTACACGGGAATCGAAGCCGTCTCAAACGGCATTCAGATCATGCGGGAGCCGCGCGTTCCGACCGCCAAGCGTACGATGGTCTATATGGCCACATCGCTGGCAATAACTGCCGGTACAATCCTCCTGATTTATCTCCTGCTCGGCGTCAGCGAACAACCGGGCAAGACACTGAATGCCGTCATGGTGGAGAAGGTCAATTTCGGACCATGGTTTGTTATCATCGTCCTTGTTTCGGAGGCCGCGCTGTTGTTCGTCGCCGCGCAGACGGGATTCATCGACGGTCCTCGCGTCATGGCGAACATGGCGACCGACCGCTGGCTGCCGCACCGGTTCGCTTCGTTGTCCGACCGCCTGACAATGCACTACGGCATTATGCTCATTGGCGCCGCATCGATCGCAACTCTTCTCTACACCGGCGGGAATATTGACGCCTTAGTGACGATGTATTCCATCAACGTGTTCATCACTTTCTCGTTGACCGAAATCGGTATGGTGAAGTTCTGGATCACCGGGCGCAAGAAATATCCGGAATGGAAGAAATCCCTTCCCGTGCATTTGACGGGACTTGTCCTGTGCCTTTCAATTCTCACGGTTGTTGTGATCGAGAAATTTGCCCAGGGTGCATGGATGACGGTGGTGGTGACATCGGCGTTGATCCTTCTCTGCGTGCTTATCCGGCGGCACTACCGGCTTGTCACCACGAAACTTCGATCCTTGTCCGATGTCCTCAAAGACCTTCCCGTCGAACACGCCGGAGTTCATGCTGAAGAGAAACTCAGCGGAAACACACCTACGGCCATTTTGCTGGTCGAGAACTACAGCGGCCTGGGAATTCATTCCCTGCTCAATATCATGAAGCAATTCCCCGGCTACTTCAAACAGATCATCTTCGTTTCTGTTGCAGTCGTGGATTCAGGAAATTTTAAAGGAGCCGATGAGGTCGGACGGCTCGAAGAGAATACAAAACAGGAATTGCAGAAATATGTGCAGCTGGCGATCAACCTCGGTCTCGTGGCGACATCACGGATGTCGATCGGGATAGAAGCAGTTGAATCGGCAGAAAAGCTCTGCGTGGAACTCTCCCGCGAATTCAAACAGTCGGTCTTCTTTGCGGGAAAGCTCGTCTTCCAGAAGCCAAAATGGTATCAGCGAATCCTTCACAGCGAGACGGCCTTTGCTATCCAAAACCGTCTGGAACTGGATGGGTTGTCGATGGTTATCTTGCCGGTGCGTGTCTGGAATTAGGGCGAACGAGTTTCATTCTTCCATTCTTATCACCTCGGGTTTGTCATGAAAACAACACTAACCCTCCTGCTCCTTTCCCTTTTCGCTGCTTCAGCATCTGTCGGCCAGGTCACTCCACAGTACAAGATGCTTGCTTCGCCGGCAATCCAGTTTCACAAAACCGAATGGACGATCGACGTCGCGGATACTTTTCAGAATCCCTTCGATGCCCGTGAGGTTGCGGTCGACATGCTGCTCACCTCGCCTTCCGGCAAACCGCTGTTGCTCCCATGCTACTTCGACTCTCATGAGAGAAATGGAACTTCGTGGAAAGCCAGATTCACTCCGCAGGAGGCCGGGAAGTACTCCTATTCCTTCCGGCTCACGACACGCGCGGCGACAACGGAGTCTCCCGTCGGATTCTTCGCCGCTGCTGCGAGCAACGATGCGGGTTTCCTTCACGCAAACGACTATTGGACGTTCAAATTTGACAACGGAACTCTGTTCAGAGGGATCGGCGAGAACATCGGCTGGGAATCGCGGTCTTTTGAGGATCCAAAATGGACCTACGTCTATTTATTGTCCAAACTTGCCGCCAACAAAGGCAATTTCTTTAGAACCTGGATTTGCAGCTGGAATCTTCCGTTGGAATGGAAGAAAGTGAGCGCAACGAAGCGGTATGCAAACAGCGACCAGTATTTTAACCCAAGCGCTATGAAGAGATTCGATGAGCTGGTCACTCTTTGCGACAGCCTCGGCCTGCATTTTATGCTCACTCTCGACTGGCACGGAGCTCTGATTCCGGATGAGCAATGGAGATTCAGCAGCTACAATTCTGCGAACGGAGGTCCGGCTGCAAATCCCACCGAATTTTTTACAAGCCTGGCGTCCCAGGAGCAATACAAGAACAAGCTGCGATATCTGGTGGCGCGCTGGGGATACAGCCCGAGCATTGCCGCATGGGAGTTCTTTAACGAAATCGATAACGCCGCGTTCACAGGCCGCGACAGCATCCGTATCCCGCACGCCGCCATCACACAATGGCATATGGAGATGAGCAGGTACCTCAAGGATATCGATCCGTACGGCCATATGGTAACGACAAGCATCTCTCACCGCGATATCGAAGGACTGAATTCAATTGCGTATATCGACTTCAACCAAAAACACATTTACAAACACACAGAGAAAATTCCGGCAATCTACGGATCCTACATCCAGACGTTTGGCAAGCCTTACATTGTCGCCGAGTTCGGATACAGATGGGAAGACGACGATTCCACATATGGTAGAGCCTTCGATTACGATTTTAAACGAGGCCTTTGGTATGGTTTGTTCAGCCCGACTCCCGTGCTGCCCATGAGCTGGTGGTGGGAATTGTTCGACCGCAGGGGAATGACGTCGTATTTTCGCGGCGTCAGATTGATCTCAGACGAAATGCTGAAGGCTGGGAACGGATCGTTTGTTCCTTTGCCGGTCTCGGCCGGTATGTTGGAAAGTCACGGAGTCCGGTGCGGCAGCGAATATTTTATCTATCTTCTGAACAACAGCGACAGTGTCGTCACAGCGCCGGTTGCATTTGCCGTCGACGCTGCCCGCGGAGTCTCGGTACACTCCTTCATCCCGGACGAATTGGCCTTCAAGGAGATAACGGATTTCACCGAGCGGCACGACAGCGTGGCGGTCGCTGTAAAATTGGGGAGCAGGAAAGAAATTGTGCTGCGCATCGCTCGGTGAGTCGGATATGTCGGATTTGAATATCGACCGTTCATTTCTCCCGCATAGAAAACTAGCATCGCGTAGATTCCGCCAGTCCGAATTGTCGTTATGTTTCAATCGGCGTGTTGAGCGATGGATATATCCGCATCGGACGGTTGATAAAATGAAAAAGGCTGGTTCATCGCCAGCCTTTTCAGAAAATCCGATCCGCTCTTTCTTACTTCAATAAGAGCATCTTCTTGACGTCGACGAATTTGATTTGAGGATTGCTCACCGAGACCGCTTCGATTCGGTAGAAATACATTCCGCTCGGCACCGTCGCATTCCATACCGCCTCTCCAAATCCTGCCGCTTGCTCGCCGCTCACCAGCTGTGATACCAACTGTCCCAGAGTATTGTAAATCCTGATCCGCACAATGCTGCGGTATGGCAGCGCATAGCGTATCATCGTGGAGGGATTGAATGGATTCGGATAGTTCTGGCTCAACTCGAAATGATCGGGCACGCCCGATTGCGCGGAGCTGACGCCGGTAAGCGGAATTCCTTTTCCGGTTACTTTCACCGTATCGGGTGAACTATCGGCATTGCTGAAGATAAAAATGAGCCCCTGCACCGGCTCCGTTGTGAACGGTGAAAAACCGATTGTGTCGGCAAAGGATTGACCAGGGTTAAGAACGCGGACGATCGGCCTCCCATCAAAGAGAAGGGAGCTGGTGGTGACATTTGTAATCTTGAGCGTGTCGCCTCCTGTGTTTGTGATTGTCAGGGTTGTATCCTTCTCTTGACCGACATTGACATTGCCAAACGAGATGGAGTGAGCCGACAATGTTAAGACCGGTTTTCCGGTTCCTACTCCGTTCACTTTAATTGTATCGGGCGACGTTATTGCATTGCTCACGACCAGGATCGAGGCCTGCGCAGGCCCAATCGATGAAGGCGAGAATGAAAGCGTATCCGCGAATGACTGAGAGGGAACCAGAGTCCGCACTGTAGGCCTTGCGCCAAACACTGCTGAGCCTGTTGTGAAATTCGTGATCTTGAGCGTGTCGCTCCCGTTATTCGTTATCGTGACGGTTGTATCCTTCTCTTGTCCAACCTTGACATTGCCGAATGAAATGGAGACAGAAGAAAGATGGAGCCCCGCGTGTCCAACGCCGGTTCCGATTACCTGAATCGTGTCGGGCGATGATGACGCGTTGCTCGTGACAATGATCGCTGCGCTGGCGAGCCCGGCAGCTGCCGGAGTAAACCGGATCGAGTCTATGAACGACTGGCCCGGGGTAAGACTTTTGGAGGATATCCGGACAGTGAATGGATTTCCCGAAGAAACAACGCTGGTGATGTTGAGGACGTCCGCTCCGTTGTTTGCAATCGTCACCGTTGTGTCTTTGAAGCCGCCGAGGCTGACTTTTCCGAAATCAATCGTCTTGTGTGAAGCGTTCAGACCCGGCTTCAATACGATGGAACTGTCGGTCAGTACTGCGAAATTCTGTTCGGGAACGCCCAGGATGCCGATGATCTGCCCTCCCACGAGCAAGGCATGCTGGGCTTGTGCAAGAGCATTGACTGTGCCGGAGCCGATATTATTGTTGATGAATGAACTCCAGGATGAAACGGCTCCCGTTCCCGCGTCGATGTACGCCAGCTGCTCACGGGTCAGTGTATTGATCGTTTCGAACTGGCCGCCAATGATGAGCTGATTTCCTTCCGGAAGGATGGCATTGACGTTGAGCTGCAGGTCAAACTTTGCATCGAATCCCGACTTCAGAGCTCCCGTCGCAGTGTCGACCGCAGCGATGCTTTTGCGCGTTACTCCGCCAACGTTGGTGAAGCCTCCTCCAAGATAGACCGTGGAACCCTGTGTGGCGAGGGACCAGCAGAGGTTACTTGGATTCGGATTCCATGCGGTAAGCGAATCGGTCGTCGTATCGAAAGCCGCCGCATAGTTGCGAGTCTGGCCGTAGACTGTACTGAAGAATCCGCTCGCAAAGACAAGTGATCCGGAACTCGCAAGCGAATAAACTCCGCCATTGTCGAGAGTCGGATGCCACGGCAGGACTGCACCCGTATTCTTATCTATCGCTCCCAGATAACTTCGTACAGACCCTTCGATGTTTCCAAAATTGCCTCCAAGATAGAGCCTGTTGCCAAGCTGCATCATGGTGAAGACCGCGCCCCCGGTCGCGCCGCTCCACGAGGAGATTGGGATAAGGGCTCCTGCCGACGTATCAACCGCTGCAAGGTACGAACGACTCCCTCCGCCGATCGAAGTGAAATTTCCTCCGACGATCACTTTGTCCCCTACGACCGTCAGAGCGCTTACTCCGCCGGAGGCATTCGGATTCCACGGAGTAATGAGCCCCGAAGTGAGGTCCACGGCGGCAAGATTGTTTCGCGTCACTGATCCGGTTGAGGTAAAAAGTCCACCGGCGAAAATGATATTCCCATACGAAGAAAGTGTGTACGGATTTTCATTGAGTTGGCTATCCCACGTAGAAACGGTTCCGGTGGAGGTATCAACGGCGGCAAGGTAACTTATGTTCTTCCCTCCGATGGATGTAAAATCTCCTCCGACAAAAAGTTTTGAGCCGGCTATCGCGATAGTTCTTACGGTGTTGTTCGGAGCAGCATTCCACGTCGACGCCTGACCTGTCGCGGTGTCGATTGCGGCAAGATCTGTTACGGTTTGGCCGCCGATGGCTGTAAATGAGCCGCCGACATAGAGTTTTCCATGAGCGAGGGCCATCGAGGAAACTATTCCAAATCCGCCGCTGATCGTTCCGCATGGATTCCAACCGGAAACGACATTTCCGGCGGCATCCATTTTCACAAGTCCCAGCCGGGCAACGCTGTTGATCTGCGAGAAATATCCGCATGCATACACATACCCGTTAGCGTAGATGAATTGCGAGACAGAGGCGGAACCGGACGGGCCTCCGTTCAACGGAAACCAGTTCGTGGCATTTCCTGCGGAGGTGTCGGTCGATCCCATGAGGAAGCGAAATTGTCCTCCCAAAGAGCTAAAATATCCGCCGACGAAAACTGTGCTTCCCACTTGTTGTATTGCAGTAATCTCGTTATCTGTCTGCGGGTTCCATGAAAGGAGGTTTCCGGTCGCTGTATCGAACACCGCTCCGTAGCCGCGCGACTGACCGGCAATCGTCGTGAAGTTTCCCCCGACATACAATCGGTTGCCTGCCAGAGATAAACACTGGACAAAACTGTTTGGAGCAGGGTTCCATGAATCGACCGAGTGATCCGGCCGAACATGCACCAAATATTTCCTCAGCTGGCCGCCGACGTACGAGAAATTCCCCCCGACGTACCATCCGCCTCTGCCATCGGGAATCGATGTATACACTCTCCCCTGGACCGGGTCGAGTTTTGGAAATGTTCTGTCTGGTTTCGCTGTGGCAGTATCAAGAAAGGCGCCGGTGCCGGAAGCATATCCGATCTTGGTGAACGTTCCGCCGAGATACGCTTTGTTACCGCTCACGACAATGCTGTTGACCTGGCCGTCGAGGGGAGAATCAAACCAGGGCTGAACAGTCTGAGCGTAAGCGGTAGTCATCACAATGCAACAAACGATGGCATGAATCCAGAGTAGCCGTTTCAACATTCCAATTAGTCCTTTCTTATGTGGTAGACAGTGCGGTTGTTTGAGCTTGAAAACAAGCAGGTCTTCAGGCAAGAGGAGTTCTTAAATTCTCTCGTAAATTGACACTTACAGTTAACTGGTGTTTATCGGCAATCAGAATGGGATAACGCTGAAAGGAACAGCACGGTCCTACCACTGCGCTGGCAACTTCTTGAACTTACGTATAACGATAAGGTTAATCGGCCAACTGAATTGTGATGGTACTCAAAGGTTCGTTCAGTATGAATCACAACCGGCCCTGGCTCATTAAACACCGGCAGCATGAGTATCGTGCCAATGGGCGGGATTATTCGCAATGTACTTTCGAATGGCCCTGAGTTCATGTTCATTGCGAATAATGTGTTCGTAGTAATCCCTCTGCCAGTTGAAGCCAGGAAATCCATTCTTGCGGCAAAGTGTGGTGACGGCAGCTTTATATGTCCTGATGATAACGCCGAGCGTTCTCTTTCGGGGTGATATGAATGAAAAGTAGTTGTCTTCTTTTCTTGTTGGAGGGATGTTCAAAGCGGCAGGGCGTTTTAAGCGGTTGCTCAATGCGAGAGCTTTGAAGAGGGGCCTGCCCATAGTTGCGGTGTTCAATAAGGGGCTGCCCAATGAGGGGGTGTTCAATAAGGGGCTACCCATAGTGGCGGCTTTCAATAAGGGGCTACCCATAGTGG
>CAYLMV010000029.1:0-37540 GCA_964384415.1 uncultured Chitinophagaceae bacterium
TCGAGAAGCTTCTGGAATTCCTTAAAGCAGAAAAGCCCGACCTTATCTTCAACCTTGTCGAATCGCTCGGCGACCAGGCAATCCATGAAATGCATGTCGCGGGGATTTATGAAATTATGGAGATACCGTACACCGGTTCTCCCACTATTACCCTCGGCACGTGCCTGAACAAGGCGCGGACGAAAGAGATCCTTTCCTTCCACGGCATACCCACTGCCCGGTTCCTCGTCTGCAAGCAGGTGAACGAGATTGACGCGGATAATTTCGGGTTGACCTTCCCCCTAATCGTGAAGCCGGCGAAGGAAGACGCGAGCGTCGGCATCGACAACGACTCGATCGTCGATTCGATGACCGCATTGAAAAAACGGGTGCGGCACATTTTCCAGGAGTTTGACCAGCCGGCGATTGTCGAGGAGTACATCGAGGGGCGCGAATTGAACGTTGCCGTCCTCGGAAACGGGAAGCCTGTCGTCCTCCCGATATCTGAAATTGATTTCTCCGGACTCCCCGCCGGCTATCCGAAAATTGTCACGTACGATGCGAAGTGGCTCAACGGATCAGTTGAGTACGAAGGAACGAAGGGAGTCTGCCCGGCTGATCTTCCGCCGACCGTCGAGGCGCGCGTCAAGGAACTGGCGTTACAGGCGTTCTCCATCATGGGCTGCCGGGATTACGCCCGCATCGATTTTCGACTGGCAAAAAATAACAAGCCGTATGTCCTCGAAGTGAACCCCAATCCGGATATCTCGGACGACGCCGGGTTCATCCGCTCGACGACGACGTACGGTTATACTTTCAATGAGACGATCGGAAAGATTGTTGAATGTGCGCTGAAGCGGAACCCGTAGCCGATCTCTCCCGTAATTCTTGGAGCGGCCATGAACATTCGTCCTCTCCGGCGTGAGGATCAGGAACCGATCGAGCGTCTCTTGCGTGCGACGGATGTCTTTAGTGAAGAAGAAATAGGCGTGGCGATTGAGTTGGTCGGAATCTATCTCGATGATACAGAACAAAAAGATTACGAGCTATTTACCGCTGTTGATGAAACCGAAGCAGTCAGAGGTTATGTCTGCGTCGGTCCCACGCCGGCGACGCTAGGGACGTACGATCTTTATTGGATTGCCGTGACGCCGGCGGAACATGGAAAAGGGGTCGGCTCGCAGCTCCTTCGCTTCATCGAGGAACATCTGAAGGCAAAGGGGGGCAGGATGTTGATCGCGGAGACATCGTCGACTCCGAAGTATGAGAACACCCGCACGTTTTACGAGCGGAAGGGGTTTGTGCTGAACGCACGTATCAAAGATTACTACAAGCCGGGAGATGACCTGATCATCTACGGAAAAAATTTATAAACATCAAAGGTACTTTTTTGTATGGAACTATGGCAGGAAATGCTGAGGGCGAGTGTTGACAGCGGAAAAGACCTCGTCGAACGGTTTAACTTCGACAAGGGACTCGCGGAAAAACTCAACTCGCTGTTCCACATCCGCATCAACCCCTACTACCTCAGCCTCATCCGGTATCCAGGCGATCCTATCTGGCTCCAATGCATCCCGGACGCGCAAGAGCTTATGGAAGATGATTTTCCGCTCGACCCGCTGAACGAAGAAGCCGACAGCCCGGTTCCGAGCATTACGCACCGGTACCCGGATCGTGTCTTGTTTCTGACGACGAGCCAATGCTCGATGTACTGCCGGTTCTGCACACGCAAGCGAAAAGTCGGAGATTCCGGAAAGATCAGCATGAAGTTCATCCAGAGCGGACTCGATTATATCGCAGCCCATCCAGAGATTCGCGACGTGATCCTTTCGGGGGGCGATCCGTTGATGCTCACCGATGTGATGCTGGAGAAGATCATTTCGGGACTTCGGGCAATTCCACACGTCGAGATCATACGGCTTGGAACGAAGATGCCCTGCGTTCTTCCCCAGCGTATCACGCCGAAATTATGCAAGATGCTGAAGAAGTACCATCCAATCTACGTGAACACTCATTTTAATCATCCGTGGGAGTGCACCACAGAAGCCAAGCGCGCCTGTGAAATGCTTGCCGACGCGGGGATCCCTGTCGGAAACCAGGCAGTGCTCATGAAAGGCGTCAACGACAACGCCGACGTGATGCTGGAACTGATGCGCAAACTGCTCACCATGAGGGTAAGGCCCTATTATTTATACCAGGCAGACATCACCAAAGGAGCAAATCATTTCCGGACCCCGGTGAGCGTGGGATTGGATATCATGGACAAGCTCCGCGGGCACACCTCAGGCCTGGCAATTCCTTATTATGTCATCGACGCACCCGGAGGCGGAGGGAAGATCCCGCTGCTGCCGCAATACGTTCTCGGACGGAATGGCAACAATATCATCCTTCGCAACTTCAAATACGATATTTATCAGTATCCTGATGTCGAGGAAGAAGAGAAGAAGCCCGAGGTACAGCTCGAACGCCGGTACATGCGCAAGAGAACAAAGCCGGGGAGGAAGAAAGTGTATGAAAACCAGCCGACCCGAGCCGAACTTACCACGGAGTAAGATTCAAAGTCCCGCACCTGCGGGACTTTTTATTTTCATCCCTCCGATCGGTCATTGCAGAGCGGATGAGGAGAAGAAATGATTGCTGGCGAAAATAAACTGTTATCCAAAATGCACCACTGCCAATTTTTGGATTAACCTTACTTCCAGATGCCCAAACAAAAGCTCATTTGGTCCCTTTTCGGCTATGCGATCCTGACTTACCTTTGGTTCGAACTTCCATTCAACCTTTATGAGCCGACCCGGACATTCCATCTCCCGAGCCTGCTATGGCTCACGCATCTGTTCAATCTGTACATTCATGAAGCGGGGCATTTTTTCTTCAGATTTTTCGGCAGCGATGACCTCTACATCCTGGGGGGATCGATAATGCAAGTGCTCGTCCCGTTTGTCTGGTTTATTGTGGCGCGTCACGAGGAATCTGCACTTGCCCCGGTTGCCGTCTTTTTCACAGGGCTCAGCCTGGTGGATGTTAGTATTTACGCGAGGGATGCGGAAACGCAGATCCTTCCCCTGCTGGGGGGACATCATTCAAAACATGATTGGGCAACTTTTTTAGGCGGTCATGACATGCTGGATTGGGGAGTGCCTCTGGGAAACCTCTTCTACTTTTCCGGATTGTTGATATCCCTCGGTGCACTCATCTGGGGAGTCAATCTGTCCTTCCGTCTGTATCAACAAGCTCGTCTCGAGGCCTCTCTTTCTCCGCCGGGAGGGAAACTGACAGACTAAGAACCGTCCGTTGTGTTCATCCACATTCTTCACCGGTTCTTTCCAGCGTTCCCGATCTTTGAATAAGCTGATGACAGCAACAACTTTGGACTTCGGACCAAGGACCATGATCGCTTCATCTTGTTTTTCCTGGCCCTTTTAGCTACCTTTTCTCCGTGAGAATTCCCGACGACAAAATACTGGAAATCCGCAACGCGACCGATATTGTGGAATACATCGGCATGTTCGTGAAATTGAAGAAGAGGGGAAAGAATTATGTAGGACTCTGTCCCTTCCACTCAGAGAAGACCCCCTCTTTCAACGTCAGTCCGGACAAAGCGATGTACTACTGCTTCGGGTGCAGCCGCGGGGGCGATGTTGTGAAGTTTGTCATGGAATGGGAGAAAGCGACTTACGTCGAAGCGATTGAGATCCTTGCAGAGCGTGCCGGTATCCAGATCGTTCGGACTGAAGAGGCAATGCAGTCGGCAAGCGAGACGGAGAAGCTGTATTCCGCCTGCACCTTTGCAGCACGGCGTTTCCACAAGAATTTGACCGGGACGGAAGAAGGAGCCTTTGCCCTGAAATATTTCCAGTCCCGCGGCTTCTCAGAGAAAACCATCACAGAATTCGGCCTGGGTTATTCGGCCCGCGCATGGGATGCTCTCGTGAAGAATGCGGGAGATGAAGGAATTAAACCGGAGTATCTGGAGAAGGTAGGCCTTGCGCGAAAAAGGGAGGACGGCGGATATTACGACGCTTTCCGCGGCAGGGCCATGTTCCCGATTTTTTCCACCACGGGAAGAGTGATCGCGTTCGGAGCACGCAAACTTTATGACGACGACACGTTGGGGAAATATATTAACTCTTCCGAAACGCCGATTTATCACAAGAGCAAAATCCTCTATGGACTATCTCAAGGGAAAGAAGCGATTCGCGAAAAAGATGCGGC
This sequence comes from uncultured Chitinophagaceae bacterium, assembly GCA_964384415.1. Taxonomy (GTDB): domain Bacteria; phylum Bacteroidota; class Ignavibacteria; order UBA10030; family UBA8401; genus JAGVPT01. The sequence goes on from CAYLMV010000029.1 coordinate 4,195, forward strand.
CGTGCTTGTCGAAGGCTATGCGGATCTTCTCTCCGTCTATCAGGCAGGGACAAGAAATGTGGTGGCCTCCAGCGGTACCGCCCTCACGGTTGAGCAAATCCAGCTTATCGCCCGGTATACCAAGAATATTGTCTTCGTCTACGATGCCGATTCCGCGGGGGTCTCTGCGATGGTACGCGGGATTGAGTTGATCCTCGAGAATAACCTGGATGTCCGTATCGCGGAACTTCCCGAAGGAGAAGACCCCGATTCTTTTGTGAAGAAGCAGGGAGGTGAAGCGTTCGAGGAGTTATTGTCGAAAGCGGTCACGTTTGTCGATTTCAAGGCAAATACGCTCCGGCGAGAAGGGAAACTTGATTCGCCGGAAGGGAAAGCGGAGGCCGTCCGCACGCTCGTCCAGACGATCTCGAAAATCAAGGATCCGCTCCGGCAGACTTTTTTTATAAAAGACGTGGCCGAAAAATACAAGCTCTACGAATCGGCTCTGTACGCCGAGCTGGAGAAATTTAATAAGAAGGTACCGGAAAGATTCCTGAATCCATCTACGCGGAAATCGGAGCCGCCCCCAAAGGTAGGGAAGGAAGAAAGCAAGGGAGATGATCCGCGCGAAGTCCCGCTCGAGGAAAAAGAGCTTCTTTCCGTTGCTCTCGACGAGCCGCAGCAGATGATTCCATTCATCTTTTCCTATGTCCGCGCGGAGGAGTTCTCTCACTCGAAAACGCGAGAGATAGCACAACTCCTCATCGACGAATATGATGAGAAGGGAGTGGTCGACGTCAAATCTGTTCTCACAAGGGCATCGACCGATGAGGTGCGGAAGATGATCTCCGACCTTTCGTTCTCCCGCTACCAGCTTGGAACGCGCTGGGATACGGTAGGAGCCCGGTTAAGCGAAACCCGAACCTGGGAGAGAGCTGGCGGAGCGATCAAGCGTCTGAAGAAAAGAGTGCTGGAACTCGAGCTTGCAGAAAATCAGCGCAGGATGAAAGACGCCTCGATCAATGGACTGGATACATTGAAGTTCCTGCAGAGGCACCAGGAAATATTCAAGGCGCTCAAGGAAATAGAAAACCTGCAGTTGTCGAAACCTGAGGTCAAATAACTCCGCGTTTTTTTTGCAGGATTGCGGGTGGCCGAACCCGCAGAGGGAATCCAATTTCAGGAATCTGCCCTCGAAATCACTTAGAGTATTGAAGCGGCGAGCAGTCTGCAAATAGGAAATTGCCGATGGCTGAAGTTACGTACGAAGTGTGGAAATCCAAGGAGCTCTCGGCAAAGTATCTGACCGGCGTCCGTGGCGCAATTCGATTCGCCGCCGAACAAATCGACATCATGATGAGGGTTATTCAGGAGAGCGGGATGCACGTGGCGGCTTTCCTGGATCTCGGATGCGGAGACGGCATACTGGCCGCTTCAATTCTGAAGACTTATCCGCAGGCCTCGGCAGTTCTGCTGGATTTCTCCGAACCGATGATTCAGGCAGCAAAGCAGAAGCTCTCTGCATATGCGGGGAATGTCGACTGTGTAACATTTGACTATAGCGACAAGCGATGGGTTGGAAAGATGCAGGGAAAAGCGCCCTTCGATCTGATCGTCTCTGGATTCTCCATTCATCATCAACCAGATTCGCGAAAGAGGGAGATTTACGCGGAGCTTTTTGAGCTACTTTCCGCCGGAGGTCTATTTCTTAATCTCGAGCATGTTCTCCCCGCTTCCGAATTAGGCCATCTTCTGTTCGATAGTTACTTCATCGATTCGCTCTATGAAATGCACCACAAAACCGATCCAACCATCTCAAGAGAAAAAGTTGCGGCAGAATACTTGAACAGGGACGACAAGGCAGCGAATAAATTGGCGCCTGTTGAAACTCAATGTAAATGGCTGAGGCAGATTGGGTACCGGGAAGTGGATTGTTATTTCAAGGTATTTGAATTGGCGCTGTTCGGCGGAAGGAAACCGTGATTCTTTCGAAAGGAAAACTGCAATGAGAGTTCTGGGAAAGGGAGGCCCGTCGGTATCGGAGATCGGCCTCGGCTGCATGGGGATGTCTGATTTCTATGGCCCTGCCGACGAAACCGAAAGTATCGCGACTATCCATGATGCGATCGATGCAGGTATTAGTCTGCTCGATACAGGAGACTATTATGGAATGGGCCACAACGAAATGCTTATCGGAGAAGCGTTGAAAGGTAGAAATCGCGCCGGCGTGCAGATAAGCGTGAAGTTCGGCGGCATGCGCGATCCCAAAGGAAATTGGGTCGGAAACGATGGACGGCCTGTTGCCGTAAAAAACTTCCTGGCATATTCGCTCAAGCGGCTCAGGACAGACTACATCGATGTATATCGGCTTGGGCGTGTCGATCCGGCCGTGCCGATTGAAGAGACGGTCGGCGCCATTGCCGAAATGGTGCAGGCAGGGTACGTACGCTACATCGGCCTCTCGGAAGCGGGCGCAGCGACCGTGCGGCGAGCCCAATCCGCTCACCCGATCTGCGATTTGCAGATAGAGTATTCCCTCTTTTATCGCGGCATCGAAAAAGAAATTCTTCCCGCGTGCCGCGAACTTGGTGTCGGTATCACTGCTTACGGCGTACTGTCGCGTGGACTTCTTACCGGACATTGGCTCAAAGATCAGGGGGTTGCCCCCGGCGATTTCCGGAAACACAGCCCGCGATTCAGCCCTGAGAATGTCGGCCACAACCTCGCTCTTGTCGAGGCCTTGCGGGTAGTTGCCGAAAGAAAGGGAACCACCGTAGTTCAACTCGCAATAGCATGGGTCCTCTCACGCGGAAAGGACATTGTGCCTCTCGTTGGCGCGCGGAGGCGCGACCGTCTCAAAGAAGCGTTGGGATCGCTTAAGGTCGTTCTCACTTCCGAAGACCTGGAGAACATCGAACGTGCAATTCCTTTCGGATCGGCAGCGGGGGATCGATATCCGTCTCAGATGATGGGCACGCTCGACAGCGAGCGGTAAGAATCGGAACAACCGAAATAGGAGAAAAGAAAAATGAAGTTCAAAGCTATAGTATTTGGAGCCACCGGCATGGTCGGCGAAGGAGTCCTTCACGAATCCCTTTTGCATGGCGATGTTGAATCTGTTCTCGCTGTCGGCCGGCGGTCTTGTCAGGTGAGCCATCCAAAACTGAAAGAAGTAATTCATCAGGACATGTTCAGCCTGGCTCCGATCGAGCAGCAGCTCAAGGGCTACGATGCGTGCTACTTCTGCCTCGGCGTTTCATCCATCGGAAAAAATGAAAGCGAATACACGCGGCTGACGTATGATCTCACGATGAATGCGGCCAGGATGCTCGCAAAACTCAATCCGGGAATGACATTCTGCTATGTCTCAGGAACCGGTACAGACAGTACCGAAAAGGGGCGCACCATGTGGGCAAGAGTGAAAGGGAAAACTGAGAACGACCTGATGAAACTGCCGTTCAAATCTGTTTTTGCTTTCAGGCCTGGATTTATCAAGCCGACAAAGGGGCTCAAGAACGCATTTGGGGCTGCCAAAGTTATGGGTGTTTTCTATCCTCTGCTCCGAATGTTGTTTGCCTCTTATATCTGCACGCTGCACGATCTCGGACTCGCAATGATACAGGTGACGGCTGCTGGTTACACGACGAATGTCATCGAAAATGTTGACATCGCAAAGCTTGCACGTCAGAACGAAAATCGAACCTCATAGCAAGATTCAGACGCAATCTTGAAAATGGAGCCCTATTTCAACGCCACCGGGCTGCCATGCTAGACCCGGTTCTAACGTGGTAAACTCCATGAAGCGTCCATGCCGATCGAATTGAGATCTGGGAGCCGCAGGGAAGAAGCACTCAATGAATGAGAATCCGCCCTCCTAAAAATGACACCCTCACCAATACGACAACAACAATGAAAAAAAGTATTCAAATTCTTGCGATCGCGACAATAATATCCTGCGTCCCGGCATTGGCGCAAGGACCGAAAGACTCCGTTTATCTCGACCTCTCGAAAGCCAGATACATTATCAGCCGAAACATCTACGGTCATTTCGCCGAGCATCTCGGCCATGGTATTTATGGCGGATTCTGGGTGGGTGAGAGTTCGAAGGTGCCGAACATTCGGGGAATCAGGACCGATGTCGTCGAGGCGATGAAGAAGATCAAAGCCCCCGTACTCCGGTGGCCGGGAGGCTGCTTTGCAGACGGGTACCATTGGCGGGACGGGATTGGACCAAAATCGACAAGACCTTCGCTTATCAATACTTCGTGGGGGGGAGTTACTGAAGACAATAGTTTTGGAACTCATGAGTACCTCGATCTATGCGATCAGCTCGGATGCGCGCCGTACATCAGCGGCAACCTCGGGAGCGGAACAGTCCAGGAAATGTCTCAGTGGGTCGAATACGTCAACTCAGCGAATGAAAGCCCCATGACTGAGTTGAGAAATAAGAACGGCCGGAAAGATCCATGGAATGTTCCATACTGGGGAATTGGCAACGAAGCGTGGGGTTGCGGCGGAAACATGAAGCCGGAGCACTACGCCGACCTAGCCCTTCAATATGGAACATTCATGAAGGACTTCGGCTCGAACCGCGTCAACAAAATTGTCGTTGGTCCCAGCGGAGATGACTATCACTGGACCGAAGTCGTGATGCAGGCAATGGGCAATTCGATCTGGGGCCTCTCGCTTCACTACTATACATGGTGCAACGACGAAAACGCAACGAATGTCAACGAGAAGAGCTGGTACAGCACAATGGTGAAAACCCTCCAGATGGAAGAACTCATCAAGAGACATTCGGCCATCATGGATAAATATGATCCAGGGAAGAGCGTTGCGCTCGTTGTTGACGAATGGGGAGCGTGGTACGCAGTGGAACCGGGGACAAACCCGGCTTTCCTTTTTCAACAGAACACTCTTCGCGATGCCCTCGTTGCCGGCATCAATTTGAATATTTTCAACAATCACTGCAACCGGGTAAAAATGGCAGCCGTGGCGCAGGCGATCAACGTGCTTCAGTCGGTCATCCTGACGAACGGGAATGCCATGGTGTTGACGCCAACCTATCATGTGTTCAATATGTATAAGGTGCATCAGGATGCGGTCCTGATTCCGGCCGTCGTGAAAACGGACAGTATCACGGTCCAGAAAAGCCGGATACCGGCGCTGAGCGTTTCGTCATCCATAGACAAGAACGGAAAAATTCACATCACGATCTGCAATCTCAGCGCGACAACGGACAAAAAGCTCGCCTGCCGGATCGGTTCGTTCAAAGTCGAATCGGTGAGCGGACAAATTTTGACGTCGGACCGTCTGGATGCACACAATACTTTTGAACAGCCGACCAACATCGAGCCGCAATCTTTCGCCGGATTCAAGGCGAAAGACCATAGTGTCGATGTCGATGTGCCGCAGCACTCCATCGTTGCGCTGGAGCTAACCGGTTCATCGGAGATCGAAGCTCCGCACGTGGACGAAAAGCATCTCAGGCAGGGGCTACTCTACCAGTACTACGAAGGAAGCTGGCAGCGTCTTCCGGAATTTTCAGAACTGACGCCGTTGAGATCGGGGATCGCCAAGAGTGCAACGATACCGGAAGGGACCGCTGATCTTGATTTTGGACTGGCATTCTCCGGCTATATCAAAATAGAAAAAGACGGAATCCATCAATTTTACCTCACATCCGATGACGGATCCAAGCTGGCTATCGACGGCGAGACGATCGTGTCAAACGACGGACGGCATGCCATGGTGGAGGCATCGGGTACTGTCTTCCTTAAAAAGGGATACCATGCGATTGATCTTTCGTTCTTTCAGGCAGGGGGAGGCAGCGGGTTGCAGCTGATGATCCAAAGCCCAGGAAAGGAAAAGGAACTTATCGACGGAAATACCCTCTACCATCTCAACGAAAAATAGGAGAGGGTGTGTTTTTTGCGGTTAGAGAGTGCTGAAATGTAAGAGGGGAGTCCCTCACTAGACTCTCTTACATATTCTTAATGATTGCCTCGCCAAATTCCGAACACTTTATTTCTTTTGCCCCTTCCATCAGCCGGGCGAAGTCGTATGTAACCGTCTTCGCCTGGATCGATTTGTTTAATCCTCTCACAATCAGGTCGGCAGCTTCAGTCCAGCCAAGATAGCGGAGCATCATCTCGCCGCTGAGAATGAGTGATCCGGGGTTGACTTTGTCCAGGCCTGCGTATTTTGGTGCGGTGCCGTGTGTTGCCTCGAAGACGGCGTAGCCGTTCTGGTAGTTGATATTCGCCCCGGGCGCGATGCCGATCCCTCCAACCTGAGCAGCCAGCGCGTCGGAGATGTAGTCGCCGTTCAGGTTAAGCGTGGCGATGACTTCATACTCGGCCGGCCTGGTGAGGATCTGTTGCAGAAACGCATCTGCGATAACGTCTTTGATGAGGATTTTCCCGGCTGGAGGATTCCCTCCGCACTCTTCCCATGAGACCACCTCGTTTGAGAATTCGCGTTTGGCTAGTTCGTAGCCCCAGTCGCGGAATCCCCCCTCGGTGAACTTCATGATGTTCCCCTTGTGGACAAGCGTGACGGATTTGCGCTTGTTTGCTATAGCGTACAGAATTGCCGCTCTTACGAGCCGTTCCGTACCCTCCTGGGAAACCGGCTTGATGCCGATGCTCGACGATTCGGGGAATCGAATTTTCTTTACATTCATTTCTTTTTGGAGCCACTCAATAACCTTCTTCGCTTCAGGTGTGCCGGCTTTCCATTCGATTCCGGCGTAGATGTCTTCAGTGTTTTCCCGGAAGATCACCATATCGACAAGTTCGGGATGTTTCACCGGAGAGGGAACGCCGGCAAAGTACTGCACCGGACGAAGGCAGACGTACAGGTCCAGCATCTGACGCAGGGTCACGTTGATTGAGCGGATTCCTTTTCCCACCGGCGTCGTCAGCGGTCCTTTGATGGCAACGACGTAATCCTTGATCGCTTCGAGAGTATCGTCGTGAAGCCAGGTGTTCTCGCCGTAGATCGTGTTTGCCTTTTCTCCGGCGTAAACTTCGAACCAGTTGATCTTCTTGGCGCCTCCATACGCTTTCGCAACGGCGGCGTCGAAGACTTTCCGCGATGCCTTCCAGATGTCGGGGCCTGTGCCGTCACCCTCGATAAAACAAATGATCGGATCATTTGGAACGGCAAGTCTTCCGTTGGCAACTGAAATCTTATGTCCCGTTGACGGGGGAGTTAACTTTGCGTACTGTGGCATAGACCATCCCTTTGAGCGACACGTTAGTCGTGAATCGAGGCGCGAATCTTTTCCGCGACACCCTTCATGTCGTTCCCCTCGTAGCGCTTCAGTTTGAGGACGAAGCGTATGTTGTCGTCTGCGTACCGCGGGGTGACATGGATGTGAAAATGAAACACCGATTGTCCGGCGACGACGCCGTTATTCGAGAAAAAATTGAATCCCTCCAGCCCAAAACTCTTCACCAACGCGCTCGACACCACATGCACGGCATGCATGATGCCGGCCAATTCCTTCTCCGGGACCTCCAGGAAATCCTTATGATGGTTTTTAGGAATGACAAGCGTATGGCCGTAATGGATGGGGTTCACATCCAGAATAGCGACGGCGCAATTGTTTTCGAAGAGCACTTCGGCGGGTATTTCTCTTGCGATAATTTGACAGAAAATGCATCCCATCGATCAGCCGCGCTCCCTCAATGGAGACGCTCCCGCCCGGGGAAGAGAAATGCTTTTTCCCAAACCCGTGACGGGCCGAGAATAGAGTGGAATGAGTCCTATGCTTTTCAAGAGATCCGCTTGTTGCGTACTTGAGGTTTGATGGCAATCGGTGTGCCGAAAAAAATATCAAAAAAAATCCCGAAAGTCAACGCTTGAGGTAATTCGGAAGAAGGAACTTGGCTGCGAAGATCATCCTCACAAGAGCATGCTCAATGTCTCCAGAATTTTAGGAGGGATTCTGCGCGATCACTTCGAATGATTATTCGCCGGACCCTTCTTCTTTTCCACCATGGCTTCGCACGAAGGACAAAATCGCTCAGACTTGACGTCGATGTCCTCGGCGGTTGTGGATGTATGCATGACACAGCGATAATCATGACAGTGGATGAGGCCAAACGTGTGGCCAAGCTCATGAACGGCCTCCTTGAGGAGGCGTTCCATGACGAGCTCCTGGTTCGCGGGGAGACCATAGAGCGTGTTGTCCAGCCGATGACTCGAAACCACGGCCACGGGGCCGTCGAGCTGAGCTTCACCGAAGACATAGGTCAACACGGGGACGAAAAAATCCACTGAGGTGATTCCGAGGATCTTGCCGTCCAGGTCGGGAAAACGCTGAAGAAACGCGGAGATGACCGATGTGGAATTGTATTGATTTCTGTAGACGTCAAAGGCGAAGGCAGGGTCGATCGTGCCGTCCAAACGCATTTCGACCGGAACCTGGAAAATGGAACGGAGCGGGACGATGAGACCCTTGATCAGACTTTCATCGCACGGCGGCACGGCAAAGAGGCAAATTGAAGACATGGGTCACGGTTTCGAAAGCCCGTACTTGGCAATCTTGTTGTATAGCGTCACGCGGTCGATTGAAAGTATTTCAGCCGCGCGGGTGATGTTCCATCCAGTCTTTGAGAGGATAGCCTCAATATGGGCCTTCTCCACCGATGCGATCGAGTCGTCCGTCGGAGTGTGGTGCTTGGTCACCATTTGGAACGGCAGATCGCCTGGACGAATCGACGGCGGCTTAGCCAGGACCATCGCCCGTTCGATCACATTTTCGAGCTCACGCACGTTGCCCGGCCAGTCATACCTGACGAGCAGGTCGACGGCCTCCGGAGAGATTTCGACGACCGGCTTGTTCATGATCGCCGAATATTTCTTGAGGAAATGCTGAACGAGAAGCGGGATGTCGGTTCGCCGTTCCCGGATCGGGGGGATAAAGACCGTAAACACGTTCAAACGGTAATACAGATCCTCCCGGAAAGTGCCGTCCTTCACGGCGGCTTCCAGGTCCCGATTCGTAGCGCAGATGATTCTAAAGTCGCTGTGGGTTACTTCGTTTCCGCCGACGCGCGTAAACTGCTTCGATTCGATCACACGGAGGAGCTGCACCTGCATTTTCTGGCTGATCGTTCCGATCTCGTCGAGAAAAATCGTTCCCCCGTCTGCCATCTCGAATTTTCCTTTGCGCCGGTACTGGGCGCCCGTAAACGCGCCTTTCTCATGACCGAAGAGTTCGCTCTCCAGGAGCGTTTCGGGTACTGCCCCGCAATTCACGGCGATGATCGGAAAATAGCGGCGTACACTGTTGGCATGAATGGCGCGCGCAATCAACTCCTTCCCCGACCCGCTTTCTCCGCGAATCATAACAGTGGTGTCTGTCTGCGCAACGGTTTTCGCCAGCTCTATCACTTTCTTCATTTGAGGGCTGTTGCCGATGATCTCGTCCCCCGAAATGATTTCCGAAAGATGTTCCCGCAACAGTGCATTCTCGCTTGCGAGCTTTTTCTGCCGCAGCGCATTGATGACGAGGTGGGACAGGTGATCGGGGTCGACAGGCTTGGTGACGTAGTCGAAGGCTCCTTCCTTAAGAGCCTGCACCGCGCTTTCGACAGAAGCGAATGCGGTGATCATGATCGTCGTGATGGAAGGGTCGATTTCCCTCAACCGTTTCTGCAGCTCGAGTCCGCTCATGCCGGGCATCTTTATATCAAGGAGAACAATATCCCACGGCCCGTCGTTCATTTTCTTCAAAGCATGGGCCGCATCCTCTGCCGTCTCGACTTTGTAGCCGTCCTGCTTGAACCATTTGGAGAGGGAGTCGCGAACCACCAGTTCATCGTCTACGACGAGGAGAGAGTTTTGTTTATCAGGTTTTTCGTTCATTGTCATCTGCTTTCAGTAAAGTAGTTCCCGCAACACCTGTGGGACGCTGCATCGTGTTGGGGGGCAAGAGTAGTGTGAAGGTTGTTCCCGCGTGAGGCTGCGATTGGACCGTGATTGAACCGCCGTGCCGTTCAACGATGCCATAGACGACAGCGAGCCCCAGGCCCGTTCCTTTCCCGTTTTCCTTTGTTGTAAAGAACGGCTCAAAAATATGGGGCATGGCGTCATCAGAGATCCCGATGCCCGTGTCCGCGATTGTAATCTGGATAGCGCCGGTCTCGTTGATGCGGCATGCGTTCAAGGTAAGCGTGCCGCCTTCGGGCATCGCCTCTACCGCATTAATCTCTATCGCGAGAAGAGCCTGTTCGATTTGTTCCGGCGCGCAGAACAGCATGAGAGGATGCGATTCATAATCCGCTTTCAACGTAATGTTATGCATGTGCAAATGATGATAGATGAGCTTGATGGATCGATCGATCATCATTCGAATGTCCGCATCGCTGTACTCGCCGACTTTCTGCTTTGAAAAGAGAAGGAGGTTCTTGACGATATTTCCGCAGCGGGCAGTCTCGTCGGCAATGATGCTCAGTTCGCTCTGGATCTCTTTAGCGTCGTCCGGGCTCAAGATTCCTTCCCGCACAGTTCGTTTAAGGAGCTTGGCGTAGGTAAGGACTCCCTCGAGGGGATTGTTTAACTCGTGTGCGACGGTCGAGGCGAGTTTTCCAAGCGACACCATCTTTTCCATCTGCACCATGTTGACCTGGGCGCGGCGAAGCTCTTCGGTCTTCTCGGCGACGCGCCCTTCCAGTGTTTCCGCCCATTGTGTCAATTCATTCCGTGCCCGCATCAGTTCTTCCGCCATCTGGTTGAAGGAATCGGCCAGCCTTCCGATCTCATCTCTCGATTTGACGGTGATACGATAGTTCAGATTTCCTTTTGTAATCTCCTGTGTCCCGAGCGTGAGTTTCCGTACCGGGATGTTCACGACGAGCCAGATGAAGAGTCCCACGAAAGCGGTCATGCCGATGAACATGAAAACGGCGTTCAGGTATTGAGATCGGTTGAGGCTGGCGAGATGCTCGTCGATGTCGCGGAGAGGCATCATCACGTCGAGAACGCCGAGGACGGTCTGCGATTCCGGATGTGCGTGGCATGCGGCAGAAGAGCAGGTTGAGTCGTTCCGTATCGGCACAATCATCCCCAAGACTCTATAGCCTTTGGGTGAAGAAAAGATTCGACTCAATTCCAACGGGTTGGCGGAGAGGGGAGGCGTGTCCTGCGAGTGACATGCGGTGCATGCCTCCGCATTCATGTCGACGCGGGTTCCTACCTCCTGCGGCAAAGTCGAAAGGGCAATTTCTCCCTTTTTGTTGTAGATTCGGATCGCTTCGATCCCCGGCTCGGTTCCGATGGTCGTCAGGATTTGATGGAGATCCTCCTGGCGGTTCAACATCATGCTGTATTTCGTCGAGCGCTTGATGACATCCCCGATGCGATTAGCTCCGTGAACGGCATCCTGCATGTACTGCTCAGCCTGGTGTTCGACGCTGAGTTTCGTCAGCAGCGCCGTTCCGGCGAACATGACGATAAAAAGAACTAAGAAGACCCTGAACGCGAGTAAATTGGTAAATTTCATCCTATTCTCCTTCGGTGTTTAAGACAAGTACCGTGCCATTTCCAAATAGTGAGAAAGAGGGCGAAAATTCTGCCAAATAGTAAGTCATCCTGAACGGAGATACGCAAAAATGCGAAAGAAGGGGGTGTTTTTCTGAATTACACGATGGGTCTGGGAGAGGGAAAGACTTGCAAACCGGCCAATCTGGCGCTTGGACTTAACGAATACCGCAGGCGGCGAAAGGAAGGAGTGTTGTACTCTAGCAGCAGTGCTCAATCAATACGATCAAGCAAAAGGAGCTTGAGTTGCATCCGATCACGGTTTGACGAAGATTCGACTGATAAGCTCGAAATATTTTTTGTGTCCGAGGACTTCTTGAATGCTCTTGATTGGCTCGCCGCCGTCGTACAGAGTCGAGCCCACTGCCGGCTGGCTTCGGCGGAACGACGCCGCAAATCTGTCCTTCAGCTCTGCCGCTTCCTTACGAATGATTGAATCGAATTCGTCGGCCGCCAAGAGTTCGCCTTCTTTTCTCAACTCGGTCCCCTTCTTTACCTTAAGGATCCATCCTGAATCGTAGGGATCGTCGAGCAGAAGGTAGGGATGGTCGAGAAGGATGGGGTTGGATTCCATTGCAATTCCCTGGACTGCAGAGCGGAGAGCGATTGTTCCTTCTCTCAAAACCAACCACGTGCATGGAGACTTCAACTCCATGCGTGATGGAGTTTGGGGGAGTACGACGCTCACCACAGGCTGCAAGAAGTAGGCCCCGATGTGATCGATGCCGATGGTGGAAGAAGTCTGAGAGTCGCTTCGCACCCACATATGGCTCCGATGGTATAGCCGGTCGGCCGGGAGTTGAACGGACAAAAGGGGCTGGAAGAAATCTTCAAGCTGACGCTCGAACCGCTGCGACGGTGTTTCCGGGCGGGGCGTCGCACGCTCCGGAACAGGAGCGTGAAGGGATGAAAGGGAAGGCTCGCTGGCCGTTCCATTTCGTTGCCGCATCAACTCGTCAACGGGACAGGCGTCGCAGTTGAATTCTCGGTCGCACATCTTATAGGCGACCATTCCCGCTTCCATCCAAATGCAATACTTGCCGGCAGCAGCGGTACCTGCGTTGTTCAAATCACCGTCATCCATTGTGTCCTCGCAGCGATGAATCTGCATCGACGGTCAAAAAAGCCCCAGTCAGTGCGATGATTAAAATCATTTTGAAACGAGTGTCAACTCTTCCACCATCTCACGATCTGCTCCATGATTGGTGGGAATCTCATGTTGTCCCGCGAACACGGGGAAGTACTTTGCGACATAATAGAACGCAACAAATCCGCCGGTGGCGAGGGCGACAGTGATCGATAATTCCTGCCATGAGGGTATGTACGTCCTCTGGCCCCATCGCTCCATGCTTGTGATGGCAGTGTTCATTCTGTTGGCCACAAATCCAACGATAACGAGCGCAGCCGTATAGAACAACCCGTCCCTGCTCGTTCTGATCTTTTTGGAAAGCAGCAGAAAGAACGGAACGATAACGCCCAGCGTAAGCTCTCCGATGAACATGATGCTTTGGTATGTCGGGCGGAAAACGTATTGTAGCGCATCTCGGCTCATTAAATCCTGGATGCGTACCGTAAAGAACAATGCAAGAACGACGGCCAGGACCTTGGCAAGTTCGCTGAACAACGGCATACGGATCTCGCGTCCGAAGGTACGGGCCGCCACAAACGATGAGAAGATCACCATCGAAATTCCCGCGGCGACGCACGATATGAAGAAAAGAAACGGAATGATATCAGAATACCAGAGCGGGTGCATCCGTTCCGGGACGATCAGATAGAGCGAACCGAAGGATGATTGATGGAGTGTTGAAAGGATGACTCCGGCGACCACGATCGGCAGTGAAATCGTACGGAGCAGCTTGATTTGTGCATGGAGATGGAATTTCTCGAGCACAACCGGGGCAAATTCCAGCGTCAGGACGGTCGTGTAGAGAATGATGCACCAGGTGATCTCGAACATCACCGAATGGGGGTTCCACATTACGAGCGGATGCCAGAAATTCTGCGGGCGTCCCAGGTCGACGACAAGCACGAGGACGACGAGCATGTATCCGATATAGGCGGTAAGAATCGCAGGGCGGACGATAGGCTCGAATCGTTCCACGTTGAAGACATGGACGGTCGCAGCGATCGTGAAACCGGCAGCAGCCAGCCCTACGCCGATGAAATCGAACCCGATCCAGAATCCCCAGGGAAATTGATCGCTCAAATGTGTCGTGGCGCCGAGGCCCATCGTAAATCGCTCAACGGCTGCGACGGCGCCGGTGGCTATGAGAAGCGTCGCTACAACGTTCCAAAAAGTCGGCTTGAATGAATGTATTCTGCTCAGCATGTTCTCTCTCTCTCTCAGTTTCGTTCAACGTCTAGTTTCTTTTTTGCTTCTTCGACTTCAAATCTTGTCACTTCGGTCCTGCGAGCCGTGATCCAATGGATACCGAAGAGGACCACACCCGCCGCAACGGAGTATTTGGGGACCTGCGACAGCACCTTCCACGACAGCAAGGGCATGGCGCTGTTCGGCAGGTTCATCGGGAATCCGAGTTTTTCGAACGGTATGTTCGATATAAACAGGACTGACGTTCCGCCGGCTTCGGTAAGCCCGTAGATGTGATCGACGTACGTTCCCGGGGTTGCATCAATTCGTCTTCGCGCCTCTTTGATCAGGTCATCCCGATCTCCGAACACCGTTGCATCGAACTGGCACGCCTCAGCGCACGCGGTCTTGCCGCCGCCCGCGACGCGCTCATAGCACATCTTGCACTTCTGGATCCTCGGCGAAAGCTTGCTCCATTCGTACCGAGGGACTTCAAACGGACAGGCCTGCATGCAGTAGCGGCAGCCGATGCATTTCGACTCGTCATAGACCACTGCTCCCGTTTCGGTTTTCCGGAATGCACCGACGAGGCAGACCGAAACGCAGGTCGGCTCGTTACAGTGCATGCACAACCGGCGGACGAAGGTTTGATCGTCAAAATAACTCTGGACAACCGTGTAGTGAGTCGCCGAAAGCTCGGTAGCCTCTTCCTGAGGAAGGTTGTTTGCATCGGCGCACGCGCGGGCACACTCGCGGCACCCGACGCATTTCGAAATATCGATTAATAATCCCTTGCTGGTGCTCATCGTCTTCTCCCGATCCCTAGTCTACGTGTAAAAAATTCTGTTCGAATTGCTCGACTTGTGTTGCGCTAAAAGTATCTAGAATTCCTTCTGCGGTCAGGCCGCCGTCCTGCATCAGGACCGGCACGGGCGAACCATCCGCCGAGAAACCGGCGATGAAGTCACGGAGTCGTCCGAATTCCTGCTGAATCCATACCCGGCTCTGTTCGCCGAGCAGCATCGCAGTGAGGTCCGAACCCCTCTGGGGCTTAATGGTGTAGGCCCAACCGTTGCTGAAAAGCGATTCTCTCAACGACTGGGGGTTTTCCTGAATTGTTTCATTGAGTTCCACAATCTCGGCGTCGATCGGCGAACGTGCCGTCATTGTGCGTGATTGATCTTTAATCTGGAGCAGCGGCTCGCCTTTTCGGATGGAGCTTCCCGTTTTCTTCAAGAGCACGAGCTCGGGATTCTTCATCATTCGTAAAACAAAATCGTCCACGCCAATGCGCACCTTGCCCGAAGGGAAGAGCGACATCCAGGTGTGTGACGGTGCGAAGAATATTCCCGGCGGTACGCGCAGCGGGTCGCCGACGGCCTGGACCTGCTGAAGAACGGGCGCCGGTTTGTGCTTCCTTTGCATTACATAATCTACGCCGAGGAAGATGAGAATCATCGTTACAAAGAGGAGGACTGTCATTGTCGTAATCCTTAATTCGCTTATTGAATGTTAGTGTCGTTATTGTATTCTTTGAAGAACTCATCGATCAGAAGCCGCCATTCGTCTGCATTGACAACATCGCTGATGCTGTCGACGAGCGAGCCGCCGTCTTGCATCACCGGACCTACGCGAGGTGCGAACCAGTGCAGCAAGTGGGCCCGCACAGCTTCCTGCCATCGGTCTGCAACGACTCCCTTTAAGAGCCCCCGCAATTCCATGGCGAGGTCGGCCGGGGACATTCTTACAATCCACCCCTTTTCCAAAGGTGAATCGTTGATCGCGGAGGGGTCCGCTTTCAGACGCGGATTGACTTCGACGATCGTTCCGGTAAGGGGAGCAACGGGTGAGAGAGCTTTCGAGCCGTGGATCATCGTCGCCATTCTGTCTCCTTGCCGCACAAATGATCCCACTTGAGGCAATTCGACTGAATCGATCCTGCCGATGAACCGTTGTGTGAATTCATCGACTCCGACGACGACATCTTTAGAAGGTTGAACGAGAGCCCAACTGTGCCCCCGATGAAAATATCGTTCGATGCTCTCGGTCGAAATCGGATTCATCGAAGCTGAGTTGGCCAGAACACCGCTTGCGATTTTTCTGGAGATTGAAAAATACTCGGCCGTCAGCAGAACAACGACCATCAGGATGAACAGTGCTATTACCATATGCTTGCCTCTTATTCTTTTGATCACCCAATAGACATGAAACAATCATGCCAGAGAAGCTTGCAAGTTGGCAATCGGCGGCTAAGATGATGCAGGATTGAGGATTACGCGAGTTCTGCGGGGCGGGAGAGCGGGGATCTGAAAGAGCTGAATGTAAATAAATTCAACGCAAATTGGGCTGACGAGAAATGAAACATGTAAGTCAATACAACATATGAGAATCTGAGATGTAGAATATTGCAACGTACATCGATTAAAAACTCTACAGCAACTTGTCGTTTTCCCCATCATCCCAAATGGAACCGAGTGTCTCCGAGTCTCCAATGAACAATTTCGAGCAAAAATTTCCTACAAATTTCCCCTTTTTCTTGCATTGTGCGAGTGATTTCTTTATTGCCTCGACATCTTCTGCATCGCTCGAAAAACAAAAATTCTCCAAAAAAGCACCGCATTCGGTGCAAAACACCTGCTTCTCTTTCAGCATTGCGGCTCGATCCTGTGGCATCTTCTGCTCCATACCATCCTTCGCGAATAGATTTAGAAAATATAAGTAGAATCCGACGGAACGTGGTTCCATCGAACCATTTTGACGGATCCTGCCCCCAGGGCGAGGACCACCTTGACTCGAGCCCGTTTCAACCGGCACACCCACCCCGGCAACATTATTGCAGCAGGAATGATGCCAACTTCACGCAGTTCCCGACGTCCTATTGGAACCTTACATCGTCCGCAAGCCGTTTGAAAATCACGTACTTCTGGCCTACTTCCACTGGCTGGCTCACTTCGTTTTCACTCAGGTCGCCAAGGACTTTTCGAACTTCATCGCGGTAACGGCAAATGTCAATCTGTCCCAGGTTCCCCCCCTGGTCTTTCGATTGCGAAACGGAGAAACTCGACGCGAGGAGGGCGAAATCCTTCCCTGCACTGAGCAAACCGCGGACAGAGTCGGCGATCTCCGAACTCGGGCAGACAATTTCAGCCAGCCGCATGAGCACAGGTTCTTCGTATTTCACGCGGGCTGCGATATTGATCCACATCGTGAGGGGTTTACCGTTGTGGAGCGCCGGGCTGAATACCCAACTCTTGATCTTTGTCAATGCCAGCGAATCCCATGCGGGGTCTCCGCTCGGGTTCAATATTTCTCCCTTGGCGACGCTTCCATCTTCGGCAACCTGCAATCTCAAATCAAACGAAAGACGGTTTTGAGCCAATCCGTCTGGGAGAGGCGGAAAAGGCTCTTGTTCCACAAGATGCGGGAGTCTGTCGGCCGTATCAACCGGCTGCGTGCTGGCGCAACCGAGAGCGATCAAAGGAATGATGATGAAGAAGACTAACGTTTTCATCTTGCACCTCCTTATAAACACAAAAACCTCATCCATCCGAAAGAATCGGATTCTGAGGTTTGTTCATATTTCGTTGCTGATCCATTTCACCTCCAGTTATGAGGCGGATCGTGTCGCTCGACCAGCAATTGCTTGTTAACTCTCTGAGTCTAGCTTTTCATGCAATGGAAAGATTGAAACATTTCGGTTCAAAGTCAAGTCAGGGCGCGCTCTGCCGCCCGTCAGTTCCTTCTCTGGCCGTACGCCGTCACAAATCCTTCCAGGCCCTTTGCGATCTGCACGGCGATCTTTGTTCTAAAGCTGTCGTTCAGCAGAAGAATCTCATCATCCGGATTTGAGATAAACGCCGTCTCGACAAGAACGCTCGGAAGCTGCGTCGGCGCGTTGAGGGTGAAATTAAAACTTCCGACGACTCCGAACTGGTCCAATCCCAGTTCGAGCATCTTTCCATAGACAATCGTCGCCAGAGATTGAAAACCGAGATGGCGGTAGTAAGCGCTGGTTCCCTTGGACAGCTCGGGATCAGAAGAATTGCCTACGGAGTTGGCGTGGATACTCACCAGAAGCTGAGCACCGGAATTGAGTATTTTCTCAGTCCGGTCGGACATCGGCACGGTCTCGTCTGAGGTTCGAGTCATCACAACATTTGCACCTTTTGCTCTGAGAAGCGAGTCGAGGTGTTTTGCGATGATCAGAGTAATTTCTTTTTCCTTTATTCCCGTCGAACCGATAGCGCCGTCGTTATCCCCGCCGTGCCCGGCATCTACGGCGATCGTCAACTTGCTGAGCACTGAATCGGCCGATATGATCGTGGGAGGACGCCGCACGGTGATGCGCAAATTCGAGGCGTTGTCGTAGACGATATCGTATCCCCAATGCTGCTCATACTTGAGGGTGATAGTCAATCGATACTGCTCGGCCGCGACCTGACTCCAAGCAACGCTTTTTATTCCCTGGCCGGACAGCTGATGCGTAATCCAGTTCGTGTTCGAAGTCGCCCCGAAGATATCGACGACAAGAGCTGCTGGGTTGACTGTTTGCTGGCTTAAATACGGGAGGCGCTGGTCCATGGCAACAGTGACGACGTCCTGCTTGTCGTCGCCAGCAATTGTGAGATTCCCGACGAGAGATTTTGGGTGGGGAGTTTCGAGGGGCAACAGCTGTGCAAAATCGTCCGGCAGCCACGCCTCCATCTGATCGCCGAGCTTAACGCGGAATTGATCTCCCGTTTTTCCCGTCACCACTACGCGCACTCCGCTGCGAAGAGATCCTAGCTTGGCACCTCCCAGCCGATCGGTCCCTACTCCGGCGTTGAGGTATGGACGTTTTCCGATCACTTCCGCAACTCGCGGGAGCTCTTTTGGAATAAGCGAGACCTTGCCCCGGGAGTAGGCTTTCTCGCGGCTGAAGAAGCTTTTGCGGAGCCGGAAACATATTTGAACATTCTTTGTTTCATCGTCTTCCTTCACCTTGTATCTACCGATATAAACTCCGCCGATCCCGCCGTTCTTTCCAGGCGGAAGTTCAGTCATCGGGATCCCCGATTCGACCCCGTCGATATCGAACGTCGCCTTGTATCCCGGACTTCCTTTGAACTTCACTTCGAGGATATCGTCCTTTCCCAGCCATAGATCCTGTGACGGCTCCATCATGACAGTGTCGATGACGAGAGGTTCTCGCGGAGAAGTTTTCGGGGAATCTGGACGGAGGAGAACAAATTCCTTCACCACGGAATCGCCGTTTGCGGCACGAGCGACAAGCCGCAGGATCGAGCTTCCGACAGGCACACTCACAACGCCGCAGAATGCACCGCTCGAGTAGACCTTCGCCTCCTTTCCATTGATGAACGCTTTTGCGGAAGGGGAGGTGCAGGCGGAAATTCGCTGCTTGGCCGCGACGCCGGAGGTTGTGTCCTTCTCCGGTTCCACGACGCGGATGAAGAGGGAGTCGGATGCCGAACGTAAAACGGCACAGTCAGCGCACGAGTAGAGGAGCGCGACCGCGAGAAGGAGAAAAATCTTCAGGTTTCTGTGTCGCATGCAGGCGTGTGGTAAGTGAAAGAACCGGACAAACACAAAATCAAATATTGATACAATATAACAGGGGAGAGCGAAATTTGCACCATAAATTGTCGGGACGTATATTGACAGAATCTCAGCTCGTGTCTCAGATTGACAACGCCGTTGCCCTACGTCGAACTGGCTTGAAACTTTTCCGCTCCTTTGTCGTAAAACCTTTGCCATCATTTATCTTCCATCATCACAAGGTGCGATCTATGAAACGATTGTTTGTTCTCCTGGTCCTTTTGCTCAACGCCTGGTTTTTTCTCTTCTCGCAGCAGGAAGCCCGGCTTCTTCGGTTCCCGACGATCCACGGCGACAAGATTGTCTTCAGCTACGCGGGGGACCTGTATAGTGTTGGATCGAAAGGGGGCATTGCGCGGAAGCTGACCAGCGATATCGGCTATGAAATGTTCGCCCGCTTCTCGCCAGACGGCAAATGGCTTGCGTTCACAGGACAGTACGACGGGAATACCGAAGTCTATGTGATGCCATCCGATGGAGGAGTGCCAAAACGGCTCACTTTTACCGCGACGCTTGACCGGGATGATGTCTCAGATCGGATGGGCCCGAATAACCTCGTTATGGGTTGGAAAGATAGTACTCACATCGTCTATCGGTCGCGAAGAATAGAATGGGATGATTTCAAAGGCCAGCTATACCTCGCGTCCATCAATGGAGGAGTCTCCGAGCAGCTGCCGCTGCCGCGGGGCGGGTTCTGCTCGTTTTCACCCGACGGGAAAAAGATGGTTTATAATAGAGTGTTTCGTGAATTCAGGACGTGGAAGCGGTACCGGGGCGGTCAGGCTGACGACGTTTGGTTGTACGACTTCGAGACGAAACAAACCACGAATTTGACGAATAATCCGGCTCAGGATATCATTCCGATGTGGGGCGACAATAAGATCTACTTCACATCGGATCGCGATGAACACAAAAGGCTGAATTTATATTCTTACGATCTCACATCAAAAGAAACCAAAAAGCTGACGAACTTTGTCGACTTCGATGTCAAGTTTCCTTCGATCGGCGACAATGCTGTCGTCTTCGAGAACGGTGGATTCATTTATCGCTTTGATGTTGCCACTCAGCAAGCAGAAAAAGTTACAATCTCTATCGATGAGGATTTTGCAATCGGCCGAACGAACGTTGTCGATGTGAGCAAGAGCATTACGAATTTTGAGATTTCGCCCGAAGGCAACCGGGCGCTATTTGGCGCTCGCGGAGATGTCTTCACGGTGCCGGCGAAATATGGCAACACACGCAATCTGACGAAATCGTCGGGAGTACACGAACGTAATTCCAAATGGTCTCCGGACGGCAAATGGATCACGTACATCTCCGATGCTTCCGGTGAAGATGAGATCTGGGTGATCCCCCAGGATGGAAACACTGCCGGGACACAACTCACCAAAAACGGGGATGCCTATAAATATCAGCCATACTGGTCGCCCGACAGCAAAAAGATCGTCTGGTCAGACAGGAAACAGCGACTGCAATATGTTGATGTTGATTCAAAAAAAGTCACTCCGGTTGTCCAGGCAACGGCATTCGAGATCACCGATTATGCATGGTCTCCGGACAGCAAGTGGATAGCGTATTCCAAGCCGGAAGATTCGGCGATGACGACGATCTATCTGTACTCGCTTGAGAAGAAGGAATCATCCGCCGTTACCGACGGGTGGTATACATCCTATACGCCCGCGTTCAGTTCAGACGGGAAATATTTGTTCTTCGTCTCCGAAAGAAGCTTCAATCCAACCTTGAGCGGAACTGAGCTGGAGCATGTCTATAACGATATGGCGAAAATATATTTTGTTACGCTTTCCAAAGAAACGAAATCGCCGTTTGAGCCGAAGAGCGACGAGGTGAAGATCAGCGAGCAGAGCAAAGCAAGTGAGAAACCGGATAAGAAGAAGGAGGAGAAGGAAGAATCCAAACCTCCGATGAAAGTGGACCTCGATGGATTGCAGCAGCGGATTGCGGGGCTGCCGATATCAGCCGCAAATTACCGGGACCTGGCTTCGGTCGGAAACAGCCTGTATTACATTCGCAACGGCACGAAAGACGAGAAGTCGAAGTTCTTCTTCTATGACCTCGACAAATTGAAGGAAACCGAGTTAGGCGACATCAATGGCTATGAAATTTCGGCAGACGGCAAGAAGGCCATTGTGGCCGATGAGGGGTCATTTGCGATCATCGACCTGCCTACTTCGAAGATTGATATCAAGGACAGGTTGAACCTTTCCGATATGAAAGTAACAGTGGATCATCACGCCGAGTGGACCCAGATCTATCACGAAGCGTGGCGCCAGATGCGCGATTTCTATTTCGCTCCGAACATGAGCGGCGTCGACTGGCAAAAGGTCCAGAAAAATTACGAGCCTCTCGTCGCCTACGTTAATCATCGGGCCGACTTAACGTATATCCTTGGCGAGATGATCGGCGAACTCAGCACGGGGCACACCTACGTGGGCGGCGGAGAAATGCCCCACGCAGAACGGATAAAGACCGGACTCCTCGGCGCGAAGATCGAGCGGGATCCTGCCTCGCACTACTACCGCATTTCGAAAATCCTCCGTGGTCAAAACTGGGACAATACCCTTCGGTCGCCTCTCACTGAAATGGGAGTAAACGCGAAAGAAGGAGAATACATCCTCGCCGTCAACGGCAGGTCGACGAAAGAGATGAACGACATCTACGAATCTCTCGTTGGGACAGTCGGAAAACAGGTGACACTGAAATTGAACGATGAACCGAGCGAGGAGGGGAGCCACGAGACGGTCGTCGTTCCGACAGGGAACGAGCAGGAACTCTACTATTTCAACTGGGTTCAGACGAATATCGAAAAAGTCTCGAAGGCAACGAACGGCAGAGTCGGATATGTTCATATCCCCGACATGGGATTCCACGGGCTCAATGAGTTCGTGAAATACTATTATCCGCAATTGACGAAGGAGGCGCTCATTGTCGATGTGCGCGGCAACGGCGGCGGTTTCGTTTCTCCGATGGTCATCGAACGGCTGCACCGCGAAATGGCGATGATCGACATCGCGCGCAATACCACTCCCGGTCCGGACCCCGGCGGTGTGATGGTAGGTCCGAAGGTCATGCTGCTGGATGAATTCTCGGCCTCCGACGGCGATATTGTCGCGTACCGGTTCAAGAAATACAAGATCGGCCCGGTGATCGGCAAACGGTCATGGGGCGGAGTTGTCGGAATTCGCGGCTCGCTTCCGTTCCTCGACGGAGGTTTCCTCAACAAGCCGGAATTCTCACGCTATGACATCGAAGGGAAAGAATGGATCATGGAAGGGCATGGAGTCGATCCGGACATCGTTGTGGACAACGATCCGGCAAAAGAATACGCCGGGATCGACGAGCAGCTGAACAAAGGTATCGAGGTGATTCTGGATGAAATGACGACACATCCGGCCAAACTTCCGCCGCCGCCTCCCTACCCGGACAAGAAATGACGATTCCGGAGTAGTACAAAGCAAGCTCCAAGATGAAGATTCTCTTGGAGCTTGTTTGTTTTACGGCATGGCCATGCTGTCACTTAGACGCCGGCTGCAATCTTTCTCTCTTCCCTCAGCTGCTCGTCCCGTTCGAAACCAGCCTCTCCTGGAATCTCGTCGCGCACATCGAGGGAAAAAGGACTACACTATTTCACCAGCACAAATTTCTTCACCGCCGTGAAGGTACCGGCCTGTAACCTGTAGAAATAGGTTCCACTCGCGAAACGAGAGCCGTCGAAAGTGGTTCTGTATGAACCGGCAATTTTCTCTGCGTCGACGATGGTTTCCACCTCTCTGCCGAGAACATCGTATACCTTCAACAACACGTGGCTCCTCACCGGCAATTGATAATCGATGGTTGTTGTCGGATTGAAGGGATTGGGGTAATTCTGCTGCAAGCTGAAGTATGACGGCACGAGATCAGTCGACATAGGTTCTACTCCCGTAATTGTCGGCTGGAAAAGTGTGAATCCCTCGTATCCACCAGTTAGACCGCGTCCAAAACTGCTGGCAAGGACGTGTGTGCCGTCGTAGAAAACTCTTGAGTTTTCATAGCCAGTGATAAATTTTCCTATTTGAGACGGAGCTGCAGGATTTGAAACATCGTAAAAATAGACCCCTTCGGCAGTCCCGACCATCAAGGCTTTACCGTCGCCGGAAATATCGTAGATCACGTTTCCCGTATTGAGGGTATGAGGAACAGGGATTTCAGATTTCAGCACCGGAGATGAGAAAGACGAAAGGTCGTAAATACCAATCGTGTCGGTCTTAAACAAGTAGAAATATTGTCCCAACTTCTTGACCGTGGTGTATGCACGATCGATGTGAACCGATGCCAGCGAAACGCTCAACGGTGCGCTCACATCTGCAAGGAGCAACTGACGGGTCAGCGAATTGACGCTGTATAAATGGTCGCCGTCAGGCCATAACGTGGTCCATTTCTGTCCATTCGAGTACTTGAATACGTACGTCGGCGAAGCCGGGTTCGAAACATTGTAGACATAGACACCCGCGCTTCCGTTGGAGACGAACAGATAGGGACTTTTGTAATAGACATCGTAAGGTATCGAATCCGACGTCGTCGCAAACTGGATGGAAGATATATTTCCAGAGCCCACGATTCCGCCGCTGCCGTCGAGTTGAGAGATGAAGACACCGCTAATTGAATAGGGTACGAAGAGCAGATTGTTTGCGACGTAAAAATTGCTGGATAAGAAAGCACCGGAGTAGGACTGCATCACTTGAGTGAAGTTATTGAAGTTCAGTTGAAAATACGCAGCATTGCTCTGAGTCCAGACAGAGTTATCAGGGAAAGCGCGTATCGCTCCATGCGAATAGAACCCCAGCTGTCCCGACGGGAGCATATCGCTACCATATGAAGCAATCACTTGAACATTGGCTGTTTTGAGAGGGTTAACAATCACATATTGCTGGGGGGCAGTGACGGTGAAAAAGCTGTCACGAGCAGTTAAAGAAATGTTGAGCGTCGATGCCCGTACCGGAACATAGGACGCATGTACTGAGTTTCCATTCTTGAGAACGCCGTGGAGCGTGTCGTACGAAACAGACTTATCCAGAATATCATTTCCAGATACGCTCCAGGTATACTGCAGTGGGTCTCCATCGGCGTCAATCGTAGCTGATCCGTTAAGGGACAGTGAATCGCCGATGGCAATGCTCGAAGCAGACGTTTGAAACGTTACAACGGGCGGAGTATTCGCGGTAACGCGGAATTGAACAACAGCAGTATCACTTGCTCCATTATTTGCATTGGCTATGTATTCAACCGCATACAGTCCGGGCACATCAGGTTGTATATGACTTTCGCCCGCACTGGAGACGACAAGCGATGCGGAACTCAACACAGGTTTTTGTCTGATCAGCCACTGCGTACCGGTAATCGAACCCGTGTAGACGGCAGACGAACCATGAAAGTTGATCGTCGAATTCACCGAATAGATCGTATCGATTGACTCAATACTCGCGACAGGCTCACCGTTCACGAAACTCTTAAGATCCGAGTCATTCATTTTTAATACGGTCACACTGTTCGTATTGCTGGTCCCTCGTGCAATCAGGAAACCGATGACGATCTCCTGTGTATCGCTCGGCATCATCTTGAACGGTCCCGACGACATCACTAATCTTCTGTCATCAGGCGACGTATCCAGCCATCCGCTGCCAGTCGCCGGATCGCCCGAGGCCACGAACTTACTTGGATTGTTGTTATTATCCAGGAAGGGCACCCCCGTGGAGCCTACTAAACCCTTCAGCAAATTGTATGCTTGCCGCGACCAATCGGTATTTCCGAGAGGCGGGTCGTTATACACTCCTCCGTTGTTGACGAACTTCGTGAATGACGTCATCGGAAGATTCTTGTATCCGTGAACCCAGGACCCGTTGACGATGGCACTATCCGTGAGATTGCCCGTTGGTATCCTCGGCCCCTCGAGAAAGTCATATCCGTCTGCTGGCGGAGCCGAGCCATACACCGCGTCTACGGCTCCCCCGTTGTATGTATACCCGAGGCTTCTGGTAGTGTCGCAGCCGTCGAGGTCGTCGTTTGAATTGCCGAGGTCGATGTCAGAGAACCAACCAAAGTAACAGGAATCATACTCGATCGAACTTCTGTTGATGAACGTCATTTTCATGAACAATGCCTGCCCGAGCGGTCCCGTTTTGTTGAATCCGAAAACATAATTATGAACTTCGAGTCCAAGTGGAGTAGTTCTGCTCACGCTGGAGTGTGCCGTGGTTGCAAGATCATTCATTACCCAGTACGCATTCAGGTCGCCAAGGACCTGCGGTGTCCCATCCTTGTTCAATGGCGCACCGGTTTGAGATGAGTTATTGACCCAGCTTTGGTAACTCGGATCACTCGACGATGCATTCTTCGACAGCACCATGATGTTCCATTTTGGGTCTGAAGGGTTTGCCGCAGAATTTGCGGCATCGGAGGGAACGCCGTCATAGGTGGTCACAATCGGGCCCGGCTGGTATTCGGTCGAGTAGTCGCTCGACGCACTATGTAAAAAATGGTCTTGCGCACTCTTGCCAATGAACCATGGACCCGCGGCAAAAACAGCATTTTTGCCGGATCCTGCCGGCCAGAACAGACCGTCTGACCCCGTCAAATAGTTAGTAAAGTAGATTCCATTGTTCTCAAAAAAAGCCTCAACAGTGTTGGGAATGAAATCAACCTGGTTTGACGTAATTTTGGCCGACTTGCCCAGCTTGGGTTGAAGTTCCTTTTTCAGTCCGGTCGCAAAGCTGGTCGTCATAGGAATCGCCAGACTCAGGGCCAAAGCGCAAAGCACTAACCCTTTGCCTGCTTTCAAAAGAGCAGCCCTTCTCGCCTTCACGATGCGAGTTGCTGGATTAATGTGAAAAGGCCTCCACGAAAAAACTTTGACCGCGGTCTTCATGTACCCCTCCATTGGTTTGTATCTATGCGCACAGGACAAAGTGCTTTTATTGAGATTTGAAAAATCGTTGCCGGCGCCGGCAACTTTTCCATTCGACAGGATTATACGGGTGGGGGTATTCCCCCAGGTGCCAATGCGAAAAATTTACATTTTCCTAAAATCAAAATCAACGTTTGGAAAAGGGATTTGTCGGGAGTCACAGCCGATTGAACCCTGCCAGCCGAAAAAACAGCTCCTCTGGCCTAGGATCGAGGCCTCGAATCTGGAATGTTTTCTTGTCAAAGCACTCCGGCGTCTACTGCGTGGGAAATGGCGCGAAGACTCTGTTCATTTGGATGGATAGACGTATCGAGTATTCTCTACTTCGGGAGTGCGGCAAGATCGGCGGCACATTAAGCGAAATACTTTCTCGGCTCATCCTTGCTCTTTCATCAATGCCTCGATGCCGGCATTCATCATTGGTCCGTTTGCGACGCTATCGTTGATTTTCCCGCGAATTGTTAGTAACGTGTGTCCGAGGGAATATTCTATGCCTAAACAGTATTCACAATTTGAAACCGAATTGCAGGTCCGTCCGGACGACATCGACATGAACCGGCATGTTCATAACACGCGCTACCTCGATTACGTGCTAGCGGCCAGGTACGATCAGATGGAGCGCTGCTATAAAATGGATATGAACGAATTCATCTCGCTCGGCTACGGCTGGGTTGTGAATACTACTCATGTCGAGCACAAACGCCCCCTGTTTCTTGGGGATAAGATCGTTGTCAGGACGTGGATCGAAGAAATGCTCAAAGATGGCGTGAACGTGCGCTTCGAGATTTTTCGGAAAGAGACGAACAAGCTTTCGTGCGACGGATACATACGCTATACCATGGTGAACTTGAAGTCCGGCAGAGCTGAAAATATTCCGGAATGGATCACTCAAAAATATTCAATTTGAAAGGTCAAAGAACGTCGATTCAATATCCAAACTCTACATGGTTTGGATATTTTATTTTAGTCCGTTAATCACTTCATCGTTGATGAGAGGAAACGCGGCATGCCCGCCGGTTTTAACGCAAGAACCACAATACCTCTCCCTTCCGTTACTGTCGTGACCGCATCTGCCGGTGCAGGGAAGACCCACGCGCTCGCCCACAGGTATGTACAGCTATTGTTGTCGAACGAATTCCCGCACAACGCTCTCCCGAATATTTTAGCGATCACCTTCACGAACAATGCGGCGGCGGAGATGAAGCAGCGGATCATCAGGCTGCTAAAACTCGCCGCACTCGGAGACGAAAAGACGCTGGCCGAACTCGGCTCGCTGGTCTCGATCCGGCAACCGGAAATCCGTACCAAAGCGGCGCGCCTCGTGGACGAAATCTTCGACAACTATTCGGACTTCAACGTTAAAACCGTCGACAGCTTCATGTCCACGGTCTTCACTTCTTCTTCGATCGAGTACGGCTACAATCCGGAGTTTGAGATCCAGTTGAGCGTTGACAGGATCTTCGACCGCGCCTTCGAGCTGTTCGCAACAGAGATACGGGAGGGGTCCGTTCATGCCAGCGTGGTTGAAAAGATTGTTGGATTCCTCTCGGAGAACAGAAAGAGAGACGATCCTTTCTTGTGGAATGCCTATGGAAATCTCTCGAGCCGGGTAAAGCAAATCTATCACATGATCGCTTCCCGGACAAAGCCATTGCGGCAGAGAAACAGGGGGGACGAGGGCTCCATGCTTCGTGAAAAGATTGCGGCGCAGTCCGCGAAGCTTGGGGTGTTGATCAAACAGTCCTCTCTTTCCATGAATCGCTACTTCGCCGCAGATCTCTCTCTGATTCACGAAGGGAATATTCCAGCGCTGATCGAGCGAAAGTTGAAGTCCGCAGCTGTCAACAAACCGAAGGGGAAGGAGGAAACGACGGCGTACCAGACATGGATCGCGCAGATCGAGAATGAGCATCAGCAGCTCAACCAACTTCTCCGCCAGTTCTTCCTCTACTACGTGGAGGCCTACTATCTGCCGTATGCAGAGGCCTACGGGATGATGCAGCAGGCGATCGGAAAAGTGAAGGAGCAGTACGGCCAGATCTTCATCGACGACGTCAACAAAACGCTTGCCGAACATCTCAACGCCGAGGCGGTCCCCGAGATTTATTTCAAGATCGGGGAGACAATCTATCATTACCTCGTCGATGAGTTCCAGGATACGTCTCAAATCCAATGGAGAAATCTATTTCCTCTAATCGAGGAATCGTTGTCCAAAGGCGGCAGCCTGTTTGTCGTCGGGGACACAAAACAATCGATCTACGGCTTCCGGGATGCCGATTGGACAATCATGAAACACCTCATCGAAGAGAATCCATTCCCCTCAGCTCAACATATCGTTACGACCCTGGGAATAAACTATAGAAGTTGTGAGAAGGTCATCGAGTTCAACAAGGAAATTTTCCATAACGTCATTCCCGGCCAGGGACTGGATTTGGCGGCGGGTGCGAGCGGGTTATCGACATTCGAACAGCAATCGACCCCCGAACATCGCGGTCAAGGCTATGTCGACGTTATTGTCCTGAGGGAAGAAGATGACGATGCGCCGGAAAAGAGAAAAATAACGGAAGTGGTGGATTCGTGTCATTCGCGCGGCTATCGCTACAACGAGATCGCGATTCTGACCCCGAACAACGCGAATGTTGTCGAAGTGAGCGGTTGGCTGAACGAAAGAGGAATACCGATCATCTCGCACAGCACGCTCGACGTCAGGCGGCGGAAGAGCGCCGGGGAGCTCATCGCCCTCCTCCGATTTCTCGATACGCCGATGGACGATCTGTCGTTCGCGACGTTCCTTCTCGGCGATCTGTTCAACAATTGTGCGGCGAAGCGGAAGATTGGAATAACGCGGGAGCATCTGGACGCGTTGATGGTGGAAGAAAAGAGCGAAAGGAGCGGCCCGCTGTATGCCGCTTTTCGAAACCGATACAAGAATGTCTGGGAGGAATATTTCGAGCATCTCTTCAATGTTGTCGGCTACCTTCCGCTTTATGATCTGCTCTCGGAAGCGTATAAGATTTTCGACCTTTTCGAGACGTCGCCGGAAGAGGAGGCTTCCCTCGTGAAGCTTCTCGAAGTTATCAAAACATTCGAACAGGAAGGGACAAATGCAATAAAGAACTTCCTGGAGTATGTCGGCGATGAATCCACCGATGATGTCTGGAAAATTGACGTGCCGGGGGGAATTGACGCATTGTCGGTTATGACGATTCACAAGGCAAAAGGGATCGAGTTTCCCGTTGTCATCGTCCTGCTCTACGATCAATCTCAGAGAGGGAAAAGCTTCATCGTGCGCGAAGACGAGGAGTTCGTGACGATCCTGAAAGCGAATAAAACGATTGCGGAGAATGTCGAGCCGCTTCGGGTTTTGCTGGATGCCGAGCAATTTCGCGATACGGTCGACATGTTGAACAAATTGTACGTTGCGTTTACCAGGGCCGAGACTGAAATGTACGTGGTAGGAGTGTTCAAAAAGGAGTCCAAGATTCCGACGAAATTCCTCTCCCCAGGAACGTACGGAAGCGTTCCGGAGTCTGTCGTATCGTCCGGCCGCGCTCAGGACAGGAATAGTTTCTTCCCCTTTCATCACCGGACAAGAAAGCCGCTGCCATTGCAGAGCTTCGGCCCGATCGGCGGTTTGGAGGTGAAGAGGGGCGATGTTGTCCACCGTGTTTTTTCGTTGATTGACTTTTTTGAGAGCGATTTCCGCCGGCAAATAAATTCCGTTCTTCAGCGGATCAGCGCTGAAGTGCCGGAAGGCATCGATCAGGAAGAAATCCGGGCGACGATTGTGGATTTTGTCGACTCCAGCGGCGTCGGCGAGTTTTTCAGCCGGAAAGATGGAAGAATTGTATTGCGGGAACAGGACCTCACGAACGCAGCCGGCGCACTCTACCGGGCGGACAGGATCGTTGTCGATCCGACGAAGGTCTGGGTGGTCGATTTCAAAACCGGCGGAGTTGAACATGAGGCAGACTACGTTGGCCAGGTGCGAAACTATATGGCGATGATGAAAGACATTTACCCCGGCAAAGATGTCGAAGGGGTCATTGCATACGTCGATATGAAGCAGGCAAAGAAGATTCAATGAGCGTTGTCTCCCTTATCGCTCCAGAGCGAAATCTTATAGATGAGATTGTTCCGCTTCTCGCTGCTGAAGGGCGCGACTACTCGAATACCGTCGTTGTGTTTCCGGGGAAACGTCCGGCCCACGCATTGAGGAGCGCTTTGGCGAAAAAGATCGGCGGAAGCTTTCTTCCCCCGAAGATCTTTTCAATCGATCATTTCATCGATTATCTCCTCGAAGAAAAATTGCAGACGCACGTGACCAGCCTGGAGGCGATCGATGCTGCCGCGTTGTTGCACGAGATCTATCTTGCCGATCCGCATCGGCCGGGAGGTGATCACTTTGCTTCGCTCGACGCCTTCCTGCCGCTGGGTATGAAGATCTTCAGCGAGCTGGAGGAATTGCTGCTGGCCGATGTGCCATTGCGCAGGGTTCGCGAAACGCTTTCCGGAATCGCATTCGGCGGATTGACGTCTCTCCTCGTCTTTTACGAACAATTGTACTCTGTCGCACGCGAGCGGAACTTCGCGACCCGCTCGATGAGATACCGGGCAGTTGCAGCGAGAGTCTCTGCCATCGATGGCCAAGACATTTCCAAGTTAATCTTTGCCGGATTTTTTGCATTCACGAACACCGAAAAGACCATTTTCCGGCATTTCGCATCGCTCGACAACGTCGTCCAGATCTTTCAGAATGGACCTGGAATGATACCCGTCCTCAAAGAGCTCGGTATTTCGCCCGCGCAGGCAGAGGGAGAGCGAAAGGAGCCGTCATTCCATTTCTACAGGAGCGCCGACAGTCACGGTCAGGTCTTTGTTCTCAGCGATAAGATCAATGCGATGGTGAAGAGCGATCACTCGTCTGTCGAGCATACGGCAATTGTCCTTCCTGCTTCTGAAACGCTCTTTCCGTTGTTTCATCAGTCCCTCGCGCTTCTTCCGGACGATGAATACAATATTTCTTTAGGCTACCCGGTCACAAGAACGCCTGTGTATGGCTTCCTTGAAACGTTGATGGAATTGCTGGCAACGAAGGACGGGCAGCGCTATTCCATCCCGAGCTACATTAAGTTCGCCCTTCATCCATATACAAAAAATGTCCGGCTGGGAAACCGATCGGACGTTACACGAATACTGTTCAATACAATCGAGGATTTGTTTCTGAGAGGACGCACAGCTTCCTTTTTCATGCTCGAGGAATTGGAGGGCAATACCTCATTATTTGAGCGGGCGGCAAAGAGAGTTGCGGGTATCGGCGAAGCGGTGTCGGCAGAGTCACTGAAGGAACACTTGCGGTTTATCCATGATCGAACCATCAGGCAAATTGACAGACCGGACAGCATCGGAGAATTTGCGGCGAAGGCCATCGCAGTGATAGGGTATATTGATGCGCACAGTACCGCACGTCTGCACCCCTTCTTCCGCCCTTTTGCCGAGGCCCTCGTCGAGAATTTGAACGCTGTTTCGTCCTCGCTCCTTAAGGGCAAAGCATTTACCGCGACAGGCGAATACGTATTGTTCCTCAGGAATTATATCGCTCAGTCGGAAGTCCCGTTTACGGGGACTCCATTGCACGGTTTGCAGGTGCTGGGTTTTTTGGAGACGCGCAATCTGCAATTCGATACGGTCTTCGTTCTCGATGCGAACGACGATGTGATTCCGGGGAGCAAGGGCCATGATGTGCTGCTCCCCTTTAAGCTTCGTGAATCGCTGGGGCTGGCGACGTATCGCGATCGCGAGCGAGTGGCAGAATATTATTTCCACCTTCTCCTCGCCGGGGCAAAAGATGTGCATTTCTTTTTTACGGAGGGGGGCAAAAAAGAAAAGAGCCGGTTTCTCGAAAAGCTGTTGTGGCGGAAAGAACAGCAGAAACATACGGCAGGGTATGAAGAGTATCTTCGCACGGTGCGTTACCGGGTTCAGCTGTCAAACCCCGTACCGGAACCGGTGCCGAAGACGGACGCCGTCATCCGCCTTCTGAGAGATTCGACATTTACTGCGACTGCACTGGACACCTACCTGAGATGCCAGCTGAGATTTTACTACGCATTCGTCCTGCAGCTTCGCGAACGGGCGGATGTCTCGGGCGAGCTTGATCAGGCCGACATCGGGAGCTTCATTCACCTCTTGCTTGCATCGTATTTCCGGCAATTCAAAGGAAGGAAGCTGACGAGAGAAACGGTGACCGTATCGTCCCTCGAACGCACCATTGAAGAATGCTTCTCAAAGGAATTCGGGCGCGATCCGGTGGGCGCGCTGTTTCTGTTAAAGAACCAAACACGTTCGCATTTGAAGGAATTCCTGCTGGAATATCAGCTGCCGCTCCTCGATGAAGATGTCACGCTGCTCGATGTGGAAATGAAGTCAGAATCATCGATTGGATCTTACCGGATCGGGGGGACCCTGGATAGGGTTGAACAACGGGGAGATCAAATATATATCCTGGACTACAAAACAGGCGGCAGTGACAAGCACACGAGAATTCAATTTGACAAATTGAATCCCGACGATAGGGATACATGGAGCGAATCCATAGGGTCTGTACAACTCCCTTTGTATGCGATACTCTACGCAAACGCAACCTCGACGCCGATCGGCCGAATTGTACCTGCGTATCTGTTTCTTGGAAGACAGGAAATAAATAAGGAAATTGAACATAGCCTGTTTGATGAAACCTCCGACGGCGGGGAAAAAATGAAGATCCTGCAAAAAATCATTCTCGGATTGTTGGATGAAATAATGCTGGCAGCTCATCCTTTCATTCCGACAGACAATGTTGAGACGGAATGCCCCAGATGCGCCTTTAAGTACATCTGCGGAACGCAGTGGGCGGGGGAGTGAGAAGAGTGTAAAGTTAATAGTTGTAAGTTAAAAGTTATGAGTCA